>NZ_MELG01000031.1:0-15316 GCF_001767535.1 Acinetobacter sp. GWC1_38_13
ATAGTAAAATTGGGTTTGGCGATTTGATTTTACTACTTCGCTATTTTTTTAAGCTAAAAGTGTCAACACACCCTAGTTTTTTATTTTATTTTTCAATTCATCATCAAATTCTTTTTGATTCCCCATAAGTAATGAGCGCAATTCAGCTTGTTTTAAATTACAAGAATGACAGCCTTCAATTTCTTTTATATATCCTTTTTCTATGATTTTTATTGCTAAAAATTGATCACCACTATAATTTAATGCATATAAAGGATTCCAATTTTTAAGAGGGCTATTTTTATAATTTTCAATTTAAAGGTATAAATAAATTTTCTCCAAATAACTCAATTCCAAAAATTCTAAATTTTCATTATTTAATATACATTCGTGTTCCTGAATTTCGACAATCAATTTTTTAACTTTCTTAAGATTTCTATTTTTTTTACAATCATAGCAAATTATATCTTCTCTTAATATTTTCAATTTTAAATTTTTAAAATTTGCTCTATTACAAAAAAACAAAATCAGCATAACAATTATTACAATCTTTTAATTTCTTTATAAGAAGTGAGCCTGCGTCTGCTACTCTCTCAGAAAGATCATCATAGCCTTCCAAATTAAATTTATTAATTAAAAATTTAGCCGTAAAAACGAAATCAAATTTTATTTCATCTACAAATTTCCAGTAATCCAACAAAAGTTCAGTATTACCATCTTGTTTTTCTATAACTTCTAAAATTTTTGTTTTCATTTTTCCCTTTAACTTATATTTGATATGTTCTTCAAAATAGTACATACATATAGTATATATACTATTTTAAATATCTATTAAAATTAAATAATTGACATTAAATAGTATAAAAAATAGGGTTATTTTGACGAATCAGCATTTTCCGAACGATCGCCTAAACTTGCTGCCCAATTTACTTTTTTAGTGATCTCAGGTCGCTCGTCATGCCAAAGCTATTTCAACTCGGCAACCAATAAATCATGTCCTGTACGAGTAATTAAATTCGATTTCATAGATAAAAATACGCTATTACAACATTCCACTTACAAGATTTAGCATTGTATTCCTTATTTGATCATCACCAAAGTGTATAAATTTTATTCTTTTTCAAATCAGACGGTTGTGATGTATTTCTCATTTTTTTACTGTACAAAATTTGACAATCAGTTTTTTGACCCTTAATATGCGCCCCTAAGTTAGTTTTTGTTTACTTTTTATACATTTTGTAAATGTTGTGAAACATTTATTAAATATCCGATCAACCCAATGTCATTTTGAATGACGTTCATGACTTGCCCACCCCTTATCGAATTTATCAACTTTTAAAAGCGAAGTTTTTGTTTTCTGAGCTTTTAGGGCATAAATTATCTGTAGCGGAGACAACATGCACAGTAATTCAAGTTCTGGGTCTAGGCCTAGCCTTAACTCTTTATCTTCTAAACGTCCATTTCAAGCTTTAGCTTTAGGATTCGCAATCCTTCCTTTTAATAGCTTGAATGCTGAGAAATCTCATCAATACAACACAGTCGTAACGACAAAAGTTTTAACCGTGGTTGCAGTTGAAAATCCAACCACAGTTTTTAAAGACGGCGAATTTTTACATGGTTTCGGTTACGATTTAGCTCGAAACTACGCACAAAGTCTCAACGTAAAGTTAGATTTTAAGACCGTACCTGACAATGCCACTGCTTTAAAATGGATTGCTCAAGGCAAAGCAAATCTTGCAATGACCACAGCAAATCTTGCAACGATTGAAAGTAAACAGCTTGTTTCCTTTTCTGCAAGTTGTGGCGATCAAGCAACTTTGAGTAAAAATGGTTTAAACCCTCAATTAAACTGGGTGTTTAAACAAGCTGACGATCCATTGACTTTAACTGCAAGTGGTTTTGTTTGCCAAAGCAAACAGTCAGGAACAACTCAGCAATTAGCCTCTTTTTATAATCGTAATGTCGTTAAACCTGAATCTTGGTCAACGATTCAAAAAGACCTCAATCAGCGTCTTCCAATCTATAAGGCAAACTTTAAACAAAGTGCTGCGAAATATAATTTAGATTGGCATTTATTAGCTGCAATTGGTTATCAAGAATCATATTTAAAACCCACTTCGGTGTCTCCCACGGGTGTTCGTGGTTTGATGATGCTGACGAGCAGCACTGCGCAAGCAATGGGTGTAACTAACCGTACGGATCCAATACAAAGCATTCAGGGCGGTGCTAAGTATTATGATCTTATGTTAGATCAATATGAAAATGTTCCCTATCCAGATCGTAACTGGTATGCGCTGGTTGCATACAATATGGGACCAGGTGCAGTAAATCAGATTCAAAAACGTATTAAGGCTCAAGGTAAGAACCCAAATCAATGGGTAAACCTTTATGACTATTTACAGCGTAATCAAGCACGTAATGGTCGTTACAAGCAAGCATTACAGTACGTCACCCGAATCCGTGCATATCTAGAGCATCTAAAAACGAGTAATCGTATCGAAGTTTAAAATGCTCAGCGCAAAAAAAAGCTTACCAACGGTAAGCTTTTTTTATGAATAAACTTATGCAGTTTGTTCAAGAACCTTTTTGAATAAATCTTTTTGTTCTTGGCTAGGCTTAGCAGTTTGTAATGCCATCAATTGAGACATGTCGCCTTGCACTTTAATTTTACCTGTCATGAATGCTTGCATAGCAGCTGCCATATCAAACTCTAAGAACACTTTACGTAGAGTCTCTGCATCCATATTTAAAGTTGTTTTAGCATTTGGAGATAAACCCTTTTGGATTTTACCAGCGTCTAAAGCTAACTCTGTATTTCCAGCTGCATCTGTTACAACTAAGTTAATCGCTAAGTTTGCAAGTGCTGGTGGTAAATTTAAATCACCTGCTTCAGCAGTAAGTTTTTCAACAGTTGCAAACCAATCATCAGTTAAAAATGCAGCCATGATTATTCCTCAAATGTATTTGTTCAGTTTCTTGTGCCATCTATCCAGACGACATCACATGAAGCTTTTTGCTCGTGCCCTGTTATAGCATGTAATTTTTATTTTAGGCTATGATTTTTTGTACGCGATATTCAATTTTTAAAAAATTTATAAAGAAAAGGCACTTATCAAAGTGCCTTTTAAAAAACTTTTACATTTTACTCTGCAGCAAAACTCAAATTCACCACATCGAGACGATTTTTCATTTCTTCTGGATCTTTCATATCAAACTCACGTTGACTATCCAATGCCTCGAAATCAAATAATTCACGGTCCGCTAGTTGTGATGGAGAAACATTCTGTAATGCCCCAAAAATACTATGTAAACGTTTCGGATATTGTTTATCCCATTCACGTAGCATGTCATTGATGATCGCACGCTGTAGATTTTCTTGCGAACCGCAAAGATTACACGGAATAATCGGGAACTTTCTTAACTCTGCATATTTGATGATGTCTTTTTCTTCAACATATGCCAATGGACGAATCAGAATGTTCTTTTTATCCGAAGATAATAATTTTGGTGGCATCGCTTTTAAACTGCCGCCATGGAACAAGTTCAAAAAGAATGTCGCCATGATGTCATCACGGTGATGACCTAATGCAACTTTGGTTGCGCCAATTTCTTGAGCAAAACCATAGAGTGAACCACGACGTAAACGAGAGCAAACGGCGCAATACGTTTTACCTTCTGGCGTTAAACGCTTAGTAATCGTATAGGTATCCTTCTCAAGGATATAATATGGAATGTTATTTTCTTCCATATAGCGTGGTAGCACGTCTTCTGGGAAACCAGGTTGCTTTTGGTCAAGATTCACAGCCACGATATCAAAATTGATCGGTGCAATGCGCTTAAACTGCAACAAGATATCAAGCAATGTATAACTGTCTTTACCTCCAGACACACATACCATTACCTTATCGCCATCTTCGATCATGTTGTAATCACGAATTGCATGCCCTACTTGGCGACGAAGTTTTTTCAACAGGCGATAATACGCCGAACTTGTCGGAAGTTCTGGCTTGAAATTAAATCCTTGGTTGGACTCCACTGGCGCGTACATAGACGTGATTTACCCATAAACAAAAATACCGCGAGATTTTATCCGATTCCGAAAATTTGCGCACCAAAAGAATTTTTCAATTTCTTTCATTCGTCATATTCAAAAAGAATACTGACAAAACCTGCATCAAATTTGATCAGATTTAGCTAGATTGCATATATTTCAAACTTTTCCACAGTTTTCCACAAAACCTGTGGATAAAATTGTGGATTTCTTCGCTATTGACAAACTGCTTTTATCTGAAAATAAGGCTTCCGATCAAATTGATCATTTTTTAACCAACACTTTTTAACAATTAAAATCAATTACTTATATATGTCAAGTTTTCGTTTTCAAAAAAAATATTTAATTTTTTTTGATGAACATTCGCACAAAAGGACTTGATTTTTGTCAGACAGTCAAAATTAAAAAAATTGTAGCAAAAGTTCTTTTTATGATTTTTTTTGTTAAACTGCTGTGAAGAAATTATGCTTTTTTGCGAATATTATAACGATGGATAGTAAAAATTATTTTTTCGCCCTTTGGTTGGGGACAGTCGGTTTAATGAGCTGCTCAGCAATATATGCTGGTCAGACCATTTATCAATTCAAAGATACTAACGGCACTACACTACTCACCAACAAGAAAAAGACAGAATATAGCCATCTCAAAGTGGTGAAAGCCACTTATTATCCTGATAGTAATATTCACAGTTATAGCAACTGGGGTGCGAGTGAAGCTTCAGTACTTCCTAGCTATAGTCGTAATAAAAATGCATTTGATCAAATAATTCGACAAGCAGCTCAACAACATGGAGTTGCAGAAGGATTAATCAAAGCTGTGATGCATACTGAATCAGGATTTAATATCAACGCACGTTCTCCTGTTGGCGCTCAAGGTTTAATGCAACTCATGCCAGCAACGGCTCGACGTTTTAATGTAAGTAATGCATACGACCCTCAACAAAACATATATGCTGGTGCAAAATACCTCAGTTGGTTACTACGAAGATTTAATGGAAATACTCAACTTGCACTTGCAGCCTATAATGCTGGAGAAGGTAATGTTGATAAATATGGTGGAATTCCTCCATTTAGAGAAACTCAAGACTATGTCCGTCGAGTAACTAGTCGTTATCAAAACTTATATGCTTCTGGTCTAGGCATGAGTAATTCATCGTCTGCTCAAAGTGGACAAGTACTAGCTCAGTCTGCGAACTACACTACTCCACCACGAAGCGAACCGAGTCCTCCACCAAAACAATATAATCGACAAATCATTACCCTAGCTGATGGTACTTTTACTGATGCAGCATCAGGTACATATACTACGGCAAATGCAACTGCATCCGCTCGAATAAATATTAGCGAATGATCGTTTAGCCTATATTCTCATACTATGATTTTGGTGTTGATTTTATAACTTTCTCACTCGCTAAGTGACTGTTTAAATACTAGTTCATTGTTTTATTAGCTTAATGTATCTACGCCCATTTTTTGCTTGAATTTTTAAGCATCGCCCTGCATATTATGATCATGATTTAAATTTATAAATCAGATTACTTTTTCTTTACATGAGGGTTTTCTCAATGATGCGGATTGGTTTGTTCTTGCTAACCAACCTCGCGGTACTGGTTGTAGCTGGCATTATCTTGTCACTCTTCGGTGTCGGTAGTTACCATGGCGCGGGTGGCTTGAATCTAGGCAACCTTTTGGTCGTCTGTTTTGTCTTTGGTATGGTGGGTTCATTAATTTCCCTCTTCATGTCGAAGTGGATGGCTAAAAAAACCACTGGAACTGAATTAATTGACCCAAATGCGCCTCGAAATCAGGCTGAAGCGTGGTTGTTACAAGAAGTTGCTCAATTATCCCAACGTGCAGGTATCAAAATGCCTGAGGTGGGTATCTTCCCGTCATACCAATCAAATGCGTTTGCAACGGGTTGGAACAAGAATGATGCTCTAGTAGCTGTATCAACTGGCTTACTTGAGCGAATGAATAAAGATGAATTGCGTGCGGTTCTTGCACATGAAATCGGTCACGTTGCAAATGGTGATATGGTTACTTTGGCATTGATACAAGGTGTTGTGAACGCCTTTGTGATGTTCTTTGCACGTGTCGCAGGCGATTTCATTGACCGCAATGTCTTTGGTCGTGAAGATGGAGAAGCACCTGGTCTTGCTTACTTCGCAATTACCATTGTTCTCGATATCGTATTTGGTATTTTAGCCTCTACGATCGTGATGTGGTTTTCTCGTCAACGTGAATACCGCGCAGATGAGGCTGGAGCACGTTTAGCGGGTAAACAAGCGATGATTTCGGCATTACTCCGTTTACAAGCAGAATCAGAGATGCCTGATCAAATGCCAAAAGAAATGAAAGCTTTTGCGATTACTGAAGGTAAAGAGCAAGGTTTCAGCTTAGCAGCTTTATTCCAAACTCACCCAAGTATTGAACAACGTGTAGCAGCTCTACAACAATTAAATGTTCAATAATTCAAATAGATTAAACAAAATAAAGCCTCCTTAATGGAGGCTTTATTTATATTTATGAGTGCAAATTAAGCCGATTAGAATGAGTGATAAAGTTGCCATAAATAACTGACACCGAGCCAAACAGCGAGAATCAGTAGGATCAACACAGCAATTCCTAATAGATCAGGAATACGTAACCAAATCCAACTTACAATAGGATTACGCCAAAATGCTGAGGTCTTTTGCTTTTGTTCCAAAGACTCATGCAAAAATGGATGTACCACATGGATATCACTATGCACTTGGTATTCCTCACGGATGTGGTCATGCACAATCTCTAATGTTTTACGACTTGGACGGATAAATACATCAAATAGTGTCCCAACAATCGGTACAAATCCAACCAGCATATCGAGAATGGCAAGCTTAATTACACCAGCTAATTTATGTTGCGGTACACCAACTTCTTTTGCCTTTTTAAAGGCATACATGGTCAGAATGAAACCCGCAATATCTCCTGCAAATGGGATTGTGCTTAATGCAGCATCCGCACCAACGCCCTGTTTCGTGAAGGGAATTCGGACTAAACTATCCATTGTGTTAGCAAATTTAGCTAAATCTCGCTCGACTGCGATTGCTTGCTGTTGAGTTAATTTTTTTTGTTCTGTTTGACCAGTCATCAATCTAACCTAAAAACTACGTTTATGCTTGAGAATAAAGTAGTTTTTAGATTTTGTCGGTACATTTATTATTAAAATTTAGAATAAAATCATTGAAGCAATAAACAAATAAACAATGACACCCGTTGCGTCACAAATCGAAGTAACTAAAGGCGCAGAAGCACTTGCAGGATCTAAACCAGCTTTATTCAGAATAAAAGGCAAACTCATACCAATCAAACACCCCATCAATACGATTCCCATCATACTTAGGGCAAGGACTAAAGCCACCATTTCATCACCACGGAAAAAACCTAGTAATGATACGGCGATCGCCATTGTTCCCCCCAAACACAACGCAACTAGGCTTTCACGTCCGAGTAAGTAAAACCAATCCTTAAATTGGACATCGCCTGTCGCTAAAGCTCTCACCATCAGAGTAGATGATTGCGAACCAGCATTTCCTCCACTCCCCACAAGTAACGGTAAGAAAAAAACTAAAACTAAGTTTTGGGCAATCACATCTTCGTAGTGCGCTATTCCGATACCTGAAAGTAAACTACCAAAAACTAAAAACACCAACCAAAAGACACGTTTTTGATAGAGCTGAAGAATCGGAGCAGATTTAATACTAAGTTTCGATGATGCATTTACTGCACCTACTTTTAAAAAGTCTTCTGTTGCTTCTTCGCTTGCAACATCCATCGCATCATCATAGGTCACGATACCGACCATCATGCCCTTGCGATCAATAATCGGCAATGCCAATAGATCATAACGTGCAATCGTCTTTGCAACCTCATCTTGGTCTGTATCGACATAAGCTGTCAGTACATTGGTTTCCATAAGTAAATTAATATTTTGATCTTCAGCTGCTAAGATGAGTTGCTTTAAGGATAATACACCTAGAAGCTTTCTAGCTTCATCGAGAACATATGCAAAATAAATCATCTCAGTGTCAGGGGCCTCTAAACGCAACATTTTGATTGCCTCATTGACCTGCATATTGGGCTTTAAGGTTGCATATTCCGAACTCATAATCGCGCCAGCTGTTCCTTCTAGATAAGATGCAAGCTGGCGAATATCTTCTCTTTCAGCCTGTGCGAGTGCAGGCAACAATGCATTTTGTTGGTCTTCATCCAAACACTTAAATACATCTGCACGTTTATCAGATGACATTTCACCTATGATTTCAGCCAAGGTATTTCGTGGCATGGCTTTTGCCAATTTGACTTGTTCATTCGGTGCTAAATATGAAAAAACATAGGCACGATCAGGCAAATGAGTCAATAATAATTGACTTTGATCTAAAGATAACTGGGTCAATACATCTGCAATATCAACAGGGCGAAATGTTTTTAGCGATGCTAGAGCGAGTTCGATATGATTATTTTTTAACGCGTCGCTTAATAAATATAAAAAGTTGTTATAGCTCATGTGGATCTCTTCACTACAAATAATCAGCAATGAAGAGTACTGTACAGTCCTTTAGTTGACTGACAATAAGAGTTCTTCATCCTGATTTTGATGAATAATAAAATGTGAAATTATGAATAAATCACAACTGTGTATGTCCATTTAGGGAACAAAACCTCTTAGAACCGCTTATACGGCAGGGCAAAACTACAAATATTTCTTTTTTTACTCAACCTACACAACAAAAATGAACAATTTGAGTCAAAGGTAAAATACCCCCTATCAAATTGTTCATTCGTAAAACTTAAAGTTTTAATAATCTATAATTTTGCAGTTTTCATTTTAGGCTTAAAGTAATGTGTGACTAACACGTACATAAATGGAATAAATATCAGCACCAAAACAGTTCCAAAAACCACACCGCCAAACACACTAAAACCAATCGCTTGTCGGCTCAGCGCCCCTGCTCCTGTTGAAAACATTAATGGGATAACACCCGCACCAAAAGCAATTGATGTCATTAGAATCGGTCTTAAACGTAAACCTGCCGCATGCAATGCCGCATCTAAACTATTGCGACCCTGTTGCTGTAAGCTTGCTGCGAACTCAACCATCAAAATTGCATTCTTGCATGACAAACCAATCGTGGTTAGTAGTGCAATCTGAAAATAAATATCATTAGCAAAGCCAAACAGATAGCTAAAGATAATCGTTCCTCCAATTCCTAAAGGAATGGCTGCCATCACAACAGATGGAATAGACCAACTTTCATAAAGTGCTGCTAAACAAAGGAAAATAAACGCGACTGAAACCAGATATAACCAAATCGCTTGATTACTCGATTGTTGCTCTTGATAAGATAAACCACTCCATTCCAATCCGACTTCGGGCATTTGATCTACTAAAGTTTGAATCGCTTGCATGCCTTGCCCACTGCTAAAACCAGCAGCTGCATCAGCCTCGAGATTGATCGCAGGGTAACCCATAAAACGCTCTAACATCGGTGGTGCACCTTGCCAATCTATTTGGCTGAATTGAGTAAAAGGCACCATTTGTCCACTGGCATTTTTTACATACCAATAGTTTAGATCCTCAGGCTTTGAACGATATGGTGCATCACCTTGTAAATAGACACGTTTGATCCGTCCACGATCAATAAAGTCATTGATATAGCTTCCGCTCCAAGCAGTAGATAAAGTTTGGTTAATATCATTTACATTAAGACCATGAATCATCGCAGCCTTATAATCGATCTTAATATTTAATACGGCTTGATCATCATTGCTTTTTTTATCGAGATTCTCTACAGAATCCTGCTGATTGCCCTGCTGTTGTAAAGCTTCAAAAGACTTCACAAGACTATCCCGCCCCAGACCTTGAGTATCCTGAAGCCAGAAATCCATTTTGTCTGAGTTACCTAAACCGCGAATCACTGAAGGCATAATCACCATGATTCGCGCTTGATTATTTTTGGAAAAATATTGCATCGCTCTAGCACGAATCTGTTGAGCACTATTTTCTGAACCAGGTCTATCATCCCAATGTTTAAGAGAAATAAATGCTTGTCCAAGGTTTTGTCCTGTACCAGAGAAATTTCGACCATGGATGACCATGACACCATTCAAATTTGCTTTTTCATTTTCAAGGAAATAATCAGAAATCGTCTTACCTACCGCTTCTGTTTTACTCATCGGTGTACCTTGTGGAAGCGTAAATTGTACTCCCAGCAAACCTTGATCTTCTTGAGGTAGGAAACTCGTTGGAAGAATTCGATAAACCAAAACAAAACTTGCAATTAAGCCAACAATCGCGATTAAAGAAAATACTTTAAAACCAATAACCTTACTTGAAAACTTCAAATAACGCGTTTTGATATTGTCCAAACTATTATTGAACCAGATCGCCCATTTCGCCTGTTTCTGTTGCGGTTTGAGTAAAATGGCGCACATTGCTGGAGTCAAAATCAAAGCAACAAAAAGTGATAGCACCATGGCAACGACAAGGGTTATCGAAAACTGTCGATAGATAATCCCTGTTGCTCCACTAAAGAACGACATCGGAATAAAAACCGCAGTTAGAACCAAAGTAATCCCGACCAATGCTCCACTGATTTCCTGCATGGACTGAATCGAAGCTTGTTTAGCACTTAATTGCTGTTCGTGCATAAGACGTTCAACATTTTCAACCACAACAATCGCATCATCGACCAACAGACCAATTGCCAATACCATCGCAAATAATGTCAGGGTATTAATGCTCATCCCTAAAACAGATAAAACAGCAAACGTCCCCAAAATTACAACGGGTACGGTCACAGCAGGAACAAGTGTTGCTCGCCAGTTTTGGAGGAAGATAAACATCACCATGACAACGAGGATAATTGCCTCAACTAATGTCGAAACCACTTGTGACATAGACTCTTTTACAAAAGGAGTATCATCACGTGGATACACCACAAAATACCCTTCAGGTAATGCTTTTTCTAATCGAGCGACCTCTTTATATACTGCATCAGCAACTTGCATTACATTTGCACCAACGGTCAATGACAGCGAAAGACCTGATGCTGGATAACCATTTAAACGGTTAAAAACTTGATAATTTTCTGCTCCTACTTCAACGCGTGCGATATCTTTTAGATAAATAAATTGCCCATCATTATTTGCTTTTACGACGATGTTTTCGAATTGTTCAGGTGTTCGTAACAAAGACCCTGAGGTCACTTTCGCATTCAGATATTGATTTTCAACCGAAGGGAGTTCTCCAATTGCACCTGCAGCTACTTGAGTATTTTGATTTTCTAATGCTGATCGAACATCACTAACTTGTAATTGATAGCTCTGTAGTTTTTGTGGATCCAACCAAATTCGCATTGCATACTGCGAACCAAAAATATTAACTTCACCAATCCCTTCAATACGGCTCAAATTAAGCTCAAAGTTATTGGTCAAATAGTCAGAAATATCTAAATTTGTTGAACGTCCAGATTTATCACCTAGACCAATCACCATAAATGAATCGCTTAGTGACTTGCGTACGTTCACCCCTTGACGTTGAACATCTTCAGGCAGACGATTTATTGCCCCATTAACTGCATTTTGGACTTGGACTTGTGCTTGATCTGGATCTGTGCCCTGTTCAAAGAACAAACTTATTCGGCTATTACCACTCGCATCACTGCTGGAGCTAAAATACAGTAAATTGTCGATTCCTTTGATCTGTTGTTCAAGCACTTGCGTAACACTATCTTCAACAGCTTGAGCATCTGCACCACTATAAGTTGCAGAAACAGTAATTCGAGGAGGCGCGATATCTGGATATCGCTCAACAGGGAGATTTTGTATCGAAAAAATACCAACCGCCATAACGATAATCGCGAGTACGGTGGCAAAAATTGGTCGCTCAATAAAAAACTTGGATAGCATGGCTGTTCATTCCATTTTCTGAAACAGTCAATTGTTAAATGAGACTAATAAGAGTAGTTCAGTTCTTGATCATTACTGAACAATTAAGCAAACACCATGCCTTTTAACATATCATTTCAAATCGAAAGAAATGAGGAGAAATAATGGATTTTATTACAAGGTTCACATCTTAAATGTATGAAGCATTTTGAAATGAAGATCATACATATAAAATTAATTTACTGCGCAATCAAATACTTCACAAATACAGATTGACAGGTCAAGAACTTCCACAGATATTAGCGTGTTCGGCTCTCTCTCCCATTGTACTTGACATTTATGACGGCAAGCTTAAAAAGTTTTAATATTCTGCTACTTATTCTGCTGCCTGCTCTCGTTACAGGTGGTTTGTTAATTGTTGCAGGAAACCTATCAGATGGTTTACGTCTAGGTTTTTTATCCCTACCAGGCGTTATTTTTACTTACTTTGCGATCACGCGAAGAAAAACATATTGGTATATTTTTTCTTTGTTGTGGTGGTTTATTTTTTTACTCGACTCACTGCTTAGATCAAGTACATGGTTTCTGTTTAGTAGTGATAGTGAAGCCTACTTTATTATTGAAGCGATTGCCAATACTAATCGCCAAGAAATTTGGGAATTTCTACAACTTCATATAGTCGCAGTATCTACTGTTTTTATCAGTTTAATTATTCTCATCGCGCTGCATAGTTTTGCAGTCTTTAAATTAATTAAAGTTCAACATGTAGAGCAAATTTGGCAAAGTAAAATCTTTCGCTCATTTATCATTTTGCTTACTGTATTAAGTCTGACTAGCTATTTGATGAAACCTTCTCGCAAGGTGCATCCTCTTATTTTTTGGACAGAGTATCAAACTAAGATTCAAGATTTCCGTGGGCGAGTAAAACAACATAAGAATGTACATAAGCAATGGGATCTAAGTGCTGAAAAAAATCTAGTCATGACGCGACAGGCTAAAGGTAAACAAACCCATGTCCTTGTACTTTCTGAAAGCTTAACCAGTTTGAATCTTGGCATTTGCGGTTATCCTAGAGATACCACTCCTGAGTTGAATAAACGACTTTCAGAGATAAAAGTTTTTTGTAATGCGTTTTCGCCATCACCGTCTACCATCAATGCTTTACGTGTTTTATTGACTGAAAGCCCTGCATCAGAACATAAGAAATATTCACCCGAAAGTGTATTGGCTTATGCTCGAGCAGCAGGATATAAAATTTATTGGCTAAGTAATCAAGATGATAGTTATCTATCCTCATTGTTTGGCACTTATGCGGATCAAGCTATTTATAAAAATACCCGTTCAGGTCGTAGCAGCTCATCTTTAGATGAAAATTTACTTCCTATTTACCAGCAGGCACTTGCTGATCCCGTCGAAAAGAAACTTATTATTTTACATCTGATCGGGACTCATCCTAATTACCAAGAACGCTACCCAACAACATTCAATAAATTTAATAGTAATAGTAATGATCGTGTTGAATCAGATTTAAAAGCACGAAATATCGATCCTTGGATTCGTTCCTTACGTAATGATTATGACAATGCAGTGCTATATGAAGATCATTTATTGGCAAAAATGCTGGACACTTTAAGAGCTGATCATTTACCTGATTTTAGGTCTTTCACGGTAGTTTCAGATCACGGCAATGAAGTTGGACATGAACTAGATTATGCTGGTCATAGCCCAACGACCAAAGCAGGCTACCAAGTTCCTGTCATCATGTGGTCGGATAAGTTAAATTTAACAGGCGTGAATAAAGACACAAACCTCAATACTGCTGAACTGGATCAGAATTTAATGCATATCATGGGCTTGAAAGATAAATCCTCTTCCAATCATTCGTATTGGCTAGATCAAGATTATCGTTTTACACCTGAGGCAAATTGGCCGTATTGGGAAAATAAATCCTAAGAAAATTATTATCTCACCCAGTTTGATCAAGAGGTTAAGCTGGGTTTATTTTTATCTATAAAAAATTCATAAAATTATCATCTTATTGTCATCCGTTTGATAAATTTAATTTGCACACTGACTGCTTTAATTAAAAATGAAAGAGTCAATTTATGTTAAAAAAAGCAGTGATTTGCCTGAGCTTACTCAGTTTAGTTGGTTGTAATGATGACAATAATGATCAAACCAACTCCAAACAACCGAATTATGAGCTACCGAAAATCTTAGTCGTTGGTCACCGTGGTGCTAGTGCTCTACGCCCAGAACACACACTCGCCTCCTATCAAAAAGCTATCGAAGATGGTGCAGATTTCATTGAACCAGATTTAGTTTCGACCAAAGATGGTGTGTTAGTCGCACGTCATGAAAATGAAATTAGTGGAACAACCAATGTTGCAGAATTGCCAGAATTTTCCAACCGTAAAAAAACTAAAGTCATTGACGGTGTAAGTATTGAAGGCTGGTTTACAGAAGACTTTACCTTAAATGAGCTACAGCAACTGAAAGCGCGAGAACGAATTCCACAATATCGACCAGAAAACACTAAATACAATGATTTATATCCAGTTCCGACTCTAGAGCAAATTATTGAACTTGCTGATGCTCATTACAAAAAAACCGGCAAGATTGTCGGCTTATATATAGAAACGAAACATCCAACGTATTTCCAAAATCAAAATCTAGCAATGGAAGATCGTTTACTTCAAACTTTATCTAAATATAAATACAGTCGAGATATTGCTCCAATCTATCTTCAATCATTTGAAGTAAGCAATTTAAAATACCTTAAACAACAGTTAGATTTGCACAAGAGCCTCAAACACGCACAACTCATCCAGCTTTATGATGAACAATCAGCTCGACCAGCAGACTATGTTGCTAAACAAATCTCGACAACATATGGAGATATGGCAACCGCTCAAGGCCTAAAAGAAGTGGCAAGCTATGCAAATGGTGTTGGACCATGGAAAGTATATGTCTTTAAAGATGCAAGCATGACTGAAACCACATCCTTTGTAAAAGATGCACACCAAGTCGGTTTAAAGGTTCATCCTTATACTTTCAGACCTGAGAATAATTTCTTAGCTGAATCATTAAAATGCAGCTCAAAAGCTGACGAACGTTGTGAATCTGGCTCTATCAAAGAAATGCAACTCTACTTTAAAGCAGGTGTTGATGGCGTATTTACTGATGATCCTGCTATTGGGCGTAAAGCAGTACAAAGTTATTTAACTACCTCTGCACAATAAATCAACAATGGGTAGTTCAAAACTACCCATTTCCTTTCATTACTATTTGATTACGCTTTACCTGTTGCCATTGCCACCATCCATAAGCCGCTAAACCTACAAATACCGCATACAAG
>NZ_MELG01000032.1:0-53853 GCF_001767535.1 Acinetobacter sp. GWC1_38_13
TAAAAAATGGCGAAAACAAGAAGAACCTCAATTGAGGTTCTTCTTGTGATATTTGTGGGACAGCAGTGGCGTAACGCTCCTTTTTTTATGCTGCCAATATTTCCTCTAGAAGTTCATCACTAGGCGCAAAGTAATAGGCACCATCAACTGCTGTAGTGAAATGTAATAGGCGATCATGAATGCCATCACCAGCAGTTCCGAACATACGCTGTAACATTGCATCAATAATATTTAGATCATTGGTATAGGCGACGAAAAATAAACCTTGTTCACCTTTGCCATCACCATATGGCAAGCTGTGACGGAGGATTTCCATTTCTTCACCCTCATCGTCCTCCACGACTGTGCGTGCAACATGAGAGTTTTCAGGTTTGATATCATCATCAAGTTCAATTGACTCTAATTTGGTACGACCAAATACTTGCTCTTGCGTATCGACTTTGAGTTGTTGCCATTTCGCTAAGTCGTGGACATAACGTTGAGCAAAAATAAAACTTCCATCCGCAAATTTGCCTGCTTGCTCAGGTAGCAGCGCGGCTTCAGCACGATCGTCAGGAAATTGAGGGTTTTCAGTGCCGTCAATAAACCCTGTCATATCACGTCCATCAAAAAATCTAAAGCAATGGCGTTCATCCAAGACTTCTACTTTGTCTTGAATACCTGCAAAGAAAGCTTGACTGATTGAGAAGCAAATATCAGCACGTGCACTTGCAATATGAATAAATACATCTGCTGGTACAACAGGCATATTAAATGCGCCACTTTGAGGGTCGAGTTGTTTAAAACCTTCTGGTGTTTCAGTGCTGAGTTGTGCCCACAACTCAGGACCAAACGCCACAGCAGTTTTAATTTGATCATTTGGATGTTGGGTGATGAGGCGGTCGCGAGTTGACAGGAGAGCTTCAATCTGTTGTTTTAATTCAGAAATTGTAAGATCTTTTAAGCGAAGCACGATAAAGCGTGCATGATCTGAAGGTAGTGGAAGAATTACAGATTGAGCAGTCATTAAAATCTCCTTAATTATTTTTTAATACAGCAAAAAACAATATTGTGCCTGATGATATAACTGTTTAATAGTTTATTTATTCTTTTTTACCTCATGAATTAGCAGAAAATTTCAGCAATAAAACAGTATAATTCCACTTTTATTTATCTCTTTTATATATGAGTTTCCATGTTTGGTTCGCCTTTATGTTGGCATGCTGGGTGATTAGTCTTTCTCCAGGGGCGGGGGCGATCGCTTCAATGTCGAGTGGTTTAAACTATGGCTTTAAGCATGGCTATTGGAATGCGATTGGCTTGCAGCTGGCTTTGATTATTCAAATTATGATTGTAGCCGCAGGGGTGGGAGTTCTTTTTGCGACGACACCGTGGGCGTTTCAGGTGGTGAAATGGTTTGGGGTCATTTATTTATTATACTTAGCTTATGTTCAGTGGACTGCCCCAGCTCAAAATATTGATATTCAAACCGAGCAGAAAAACACACCTGCTTTAGTACTAGTGTTTAAAGGATTTATCGTCAACATGAGTAATCCTAAAGCTATCGTTTTTTTGTTGGCTGTACTCCCGCAATTTTTAGATTTAAACCAACCGCAGTGGATACAATATGTGATCATGGCGATTACAATGGTCGTGATTGATTTGATGGTGATGGCGGCATATACAGGACTTGCATCAAAAATCTTGAGATTACTGCGTTCACCTCGACAGCAAAAATATTTAAATCGAAGTTTTGCGGTGATGTTTGGTTGTGCAGCTGCATTGTTGAGTGCAATTCAGCAAACGAGTTAATCTTTTGCTGAAGACACGCTAAGAGATTTAAATTTTTGTGTTGCAAAAATAGCTGCGAATGTCAGTGCCATACACAAAACGATGCTTAATCCTGTAGCAATATTCAATGCTGCACTTGACCATAATCCAACGGTCACTCCAAATTGAGCAAGCATAAATGCCCAAATCACCATTTGTTTAGGGGAGTGAGCCAGTAAGCGAGCACTCAATGCGGGAATGACCAGCAAAGCACCCATCAGTAGAGAGCCTACTGCGCGAAGTGCCAACACGGTAAATAAAGCGAGAAGCAACATAAAAACTAGACGTTGCCATTTAGCATTCACGCCTTCACTGATCGCAATGTCAGGATCAATAGAAATCTGAATTTGTGCGGACCATGAGCGATAAAGAACAACCAATGCTGCAGCGATAACAATCGCAAATAAAGGTAAATCAGCCCATTCGATACTCAACAGATCGCCAAATAAATAGCTTAATAGTTCAGGTCTTAAACTTGGTAAATGCTGTATTAGAAGTAGGCCTGAGCACAGTAATGTCGCTGAACACAATGCCAATAAGGCATCATTTGGCAATCTTGAATCATGTAGAACCCATAAAATAGCGACTAAGAGTCCTGCTAAACAACCAACACCTAACCAAAAAGGCAGTTGAAGCATTCCTGCTATAGCAACACCGAGTAATGTGCCATGCGCCATAGTGTCTGCAAAAAATGACATCCTGCGCCAAAGCATCAGACAGCCTAAAGGTGCTGTGAGAAATACTAGTAATGTCCCCATGATCCAAGCAGGTAACAGTAACTCTAACCATTCCATCATCGCTTAGACCTTTGGTTCTGGGTGGATATGTGGACGAGGGTCATGCGTACAGGGTTCAACATGATCGCTATGCCCACAATGATTGTGGTGATGCTGATAAAACATGCGTTGAGTTCCAAAAATTGCTTGATACTCAGGATGCTGTTGAATGCTTTCAGGTAGTCCGCTACAACAAATGTGCTTATTGAGACAAACTACACGATGCGTACCTTGCATAACCCACTGTAAATCGTGAGAAACCATTAAAACAGCACAACCATAACGCTCTGGCAAACTACGTACGTATTCATACAGTTCGGCTTCTGATTGGATGTCTAAACCCTGCATGGGTTCGTCAAGAACTAAAATATCAGGTTGACGTAATAAGGCGCGAGCAAGGAGAACACGCTGACGTTCTCCTCCAGATAACTGCTGAACTTTAGATAATTGTAGTTTTGAAATCCCAGTGTCCTGAATAATTTCTTTGCGAAGATCACTTGCACATGCTTCTAGATCAAGTAAGTCTTGGACACGTAAGGGTAGGCTGCTAGACGGATTAAATTTTTGTGGGACATATGCCATTTTTAGCTTTTTAGCAAAAGTGACTTTGCCCGCGTTGGGTTGCATGATGCCAAGCAATACTTTGATCAACGTAGACTTACCAGCGCCATTCGGACCTATTAATGTGACGATTTCTTTTGCTTGTAAAGCAAAATTAACATTTCTAAGGATGTCTCGTTCATCTCGTCGAACCGAAATATTTTCAAGTTCAATCAATGAAGGGCTTATTGACGAGTGCTGCACTGATGACATTTTCCAGAGATTTCAATAATGCTGTGTTGCGCGATAAATTGATCAGATGCCGCCAATTGATCTAACTGTTGAATTAAGCCTTGAGCAGATGCTTCTTTTACAGAGTGGCATTCTGTACAAATCAAAAAAGCAGCTTGATGTCCTTCACGTGGATGGCAGCAAGGGATGTAAGCATTGATTGAGGTTAAACGATGGATTAAACCTTTCTCTAGCAGGAAATCTAATGTTCGATACACCGTCGGTGGTGCAGCAGGGCGATCAGCTTGACCTTTTATTTTTGCCAGCAGATCATAGGCGCCCATAGGGGCTGAGGCATTTAGAATGAGTTCAAGAACTTCTTTGCGTAAAGGTGTTAGTCGTGCGCCAACCGCAGTACATAAAAGCTCTGCTTCCGCAATTCTTGCTTTAATATCGTGATGACCGTGGACACCGTGCAAAGCATTATCATGTTCATGTGAACAAGAACTCATAACTTGACCTCATTGTTTTGCACATATCATAACATGCAAATGATCTATAACTATCTATATCGTGATCTTGATGATTATGGTGACAAAGGGGGTAGAAAATAGACATATGCAATTTTTAACTTTTGTTATATTATAACATGCTTCGCTAAGTTGAGTACTACTGTAATGTCACGCCTTTTAATCTTTGTTTTCTTTTCAATGTTTAGTACATGGGGGTGGACTCAAAGTTTAGTGGTTTCGACACATCCAATTTATTTGATCGCTAAGGAAGTAACACAAGGAATTGAAGAACCTGTATTACTTTTAAATGATCAAACTGGACATGATGTTCAATTGACACCTGCTCACCGCAAAGCGATTCAGGATGCCTCTTTAGTGATATGGCTAGGCAAGGCACATGAAGCACCTTTAGAAAAGCTCTTAGGTCAAAATCGAAAAGCGATTGCTTTATTGGACTCAGGAATTTTAACGATACTTCCTCAGCGTAGTTTACGTGGAGCAGCTTTAGCGAATACGATGGATAGTCATGTTTGGTTGGAACCAAATAATGCAGTTCGTATTGCTTTCTTTATTGCGACTTTGCGATCACAGCAAAATCCAGAAAATAAAAATAAATATATGTCAAATGCAAAAAACTTTGCACAACAAGTGCTACAGGCTTCGCAAATATACGAGAGTACTAATAAGGCAAAACCATATTGGTCTTATCATGATGCCTATCAATATTTAGAGCGGGCGCTGAATTTGAAGTTTGCTGGAGCATTAACTGATGATCCGCATATTGCGCCTACAGCTGCACAAATAAAGTACTTAAAAGATAGTCGACCAAAGTCAAAAATGTGCCTATTGGCTGAAACTTCAGCAAGTTCAAGCCAATATCAGAAGCTGAATCCCATCATCTTTGAATCGGTAGATGAAAGCATGAGAGGGGAGGATGATTTTGTGGTTGCTTGGAAAAAATTGGCTTCAAAAACCGATAAGTGCGTATTAAGTGCGCAAAAATGATGAAAAAAAATTAATTGAGTTGACTCTATCGTCAGAAAATATGGTAACGAAAAAAACAGACTTAAGTCGAGAAAAGATTGCATGTTCAGGGGTGTAACTCTATAATGCCTGCGATTCGAAACGATCATCAATAAAACTTGTCAAGCAGTTACGCTGTAAGTGGGTAAAAAATGAGCCGAACTAGTCGCATGATTGACCGACGATTAGCAAAAGCTTTGGTCTTCTTACAAGCGTGTATGATTCCAGTGGCAGCTTTATTGGCTTGGCTGATTAAAGATACAACTGCTGCTTTAAGTGCTGCGCTTGGAGCTTTGGTCTGTTGGTTAGCACACTGTTATTTTGCTTGGCAGTCGTTCAGAACGACAGGTGCCAGAGCATCAAAACAAGTCATGCTAAACATGTATCGAGGCATGCTTGGGAAGTTTGCGATTGTGATCGTTGGTTTTATATTAATTTTAAGCAATGTTAAACCGCTGTCACCGGTTGCATTGTTTAGTGGATTTATCCTCGTACAAGCGATGTCGTGGGTCGCGCCGTTTTGGGCGTCGCGTCTACAAAAACGTGGATAAAGCACATTTTGAGATTTTTGGAAGTAAAAACGAGATTATTGCAGTACGCATGGTTCGTTTAACTTCTTTTTAATGATTGACATTGACCAGGTGTGATTTATGGCTGCTGAAGAACATGCCCTGACTTCGACCGAGTATATCAAGCATCACTTGACCAATATGACCTATGGCAAAATGCCTGATGGTACATGGAAATTGGCTGAGACTGCTGAAGAAGCTCAATCGATGGGGTTCACTGCAATTCACTTGGATTCAATGGGTTGGTCTATCGGACTTGGTGTTATTTTCTGTTTGTTGTTCTGGACAGTTGCGAAAGCTGCGAATGCAGGTGTACCAACTAAATTCCAATCAGCGATCGAGATGATCATTGAGTTTGTTGACTCAAGTGTTCGTGATACTTTCCACGGCAAATCACGTTTAATTGCTCCACTTTCATTGACCATTTTCGTGTGGATTTTCCTCATGAACGCAATGGACTTGATTCCTGTAGACTGGATTCCTTATCTAGCTCAACAGATTGGTGCAAGTGTATTTGGTATGGACCCTCACCACGTTTATTTCAAGGTTGTTCCATCTACTGACCCGAACATTACTTTAGGTATGTCATTGTCGGTATTTGTGTTGATCTTGTTCTACAGCATCCGTGAAAAAGGTGTTGGAGGATTCGTTGGCGAGTTGGCACTTAACCCGTTTAATCCAAGTAACCCAGTTGCAAAAGCGTTATTGATTCCAGTGAACTTGATTTTGGAATTAGTAACTTTCCTTGCTCGTCCAGTTTCGTTGGCTCTACGACTGTTCGGTAACATGTATGCAGGTGAGTTAATCTTCATCTTAATCGCGTTATTACCGTTCTGGATCCAGTGGGCGTTATCTGTGCCTTGGGCTATCTTCCACATTCTTGTAATCACGCTGCAAGCATTTATCTTTATGATGCTGACCATCGTTTACTTGAGCATGGCAAGCGAAAAGCATTAATGGTATTGCCTAACTATCACCTGATGGTTGGGCTTAAATTTTAGTTTAATTTGGTAATAACCTAACCTCTGAGGAATTTTTCATGGAACTCACTTTAGGTCTAGTTGCAATTGCATCTGCTATCTTGATCGCTTTCGGTGCTTTAGGTACTGCGATTGGTTTTGGTCTTTTAGGTGGTCGCTTCTTAGAAGCTGTTGCTCGTCAACCAGAATTGGCTCCACAACTTCAAACTCGTATGTTCTTAATCGCGGGTCTTCTTGATGCTGTGCCTATGATCGGTGTTGGTATTGGCTTGTTCTTCATCTTCGCTAATCCATTTGTAGGTTAATAGCTTAATTCCTAAATCCACATATTGAGGAATAGCGAAATGAATATCAACCTCACATTGATTGGTCAAGCAATTGCATTTGCGATGTTCGTCGCATTCTGCATGAAGTTTGTTTGGCCACCACTAATCAATGCGATTAGTGAGCGTCAGCGTAAAATCGCTGATGGCTTAAACGCTGCTGAAAAAGCTAAAGCTGACCTTGCTGATGCGCAAGCACAAGTTAAGGCAGAGTTAGATGCAGCGAAAGCACAAGCGGCTCAATTGATCGAACAAGCGAACCGTCGTGCAGCACAATTGGTAGAAGAAGCGCGTACCCAGGCTGCGGCTGAAGGTGAGCGTATTCGTCAACAGGCGAAAGAAACTGTTGATCAAGACATCAATGCTGCTCGCGAAGAATTACGTCAACAAGTTGCTGCTTTGGCAGTTGCTGGCGCAGAAAAAATTCTGAACCAACAAGTTGACGCAGAAGCTCATAATGCCATGCTGACTCAGCTGGCTGCTAAACTATAAGCGAGGCGAAATATGGCTGAACTCTTGACGTTAGCACGCCCGTACGCCAAAGCAGCATTTGCTTATGCATCTGAGCAGAATGCAACTGACGCTTGGTCAAATGCGTTACAACTGCTCAGTGCTGCGGTGCAAGACGAAGCATTTTCCGCTTATTTAAATCGCCCTGAGCTGACTCCTGCGGAACAAGTAGGTCTTTTTGCGAAAGTTTTAGGTGAAGATCAATCTCAATCAGTGTCTAACTTTTTGACACTTCTTGCAGATAACGATCGTTTAGTTTTATTGCCTGAAATTGCTGCAGAATACGAATTACTTAAATCGCAGAACAACAACACGTTGGAGGTGGAGATTGAATCTGCTTTTCCAATGGATGCGACACAAGAGCATATTTTAGCTCATGCGCTTGAAAAACGTTTTAACAGAACTGTACATGTGACTGTTAGCGTTAATCCAGCGTTAATCGCAGGTGTTGTGATTCGTGCAGGCGACCAAGTGATAGATGACTCTGCGCTTAACAAGCTTGAAAAAATGCGGACTCGTCTTCTTGCGTAACAGCAAAAAGACTGAACTTAAAAAAGATTGAGGAATAGCGCAATGCAACAACTGAATCCATCCGAGATCAGTGCGCTCATTAAACAGCGTATCGGCGATCTGGACACCAGCGCGACCGCTAAGAATGAAGGTACCATCGTCATGGTATCTGACGGTATCGTGCGTATTCACGGTCTTGCGGATGCAATGTACGGTGAAATGATCGAATTCGACGGCGGCTTATTTGGTATGGCACTGAACCTAGAACAGGATTCAGTGGGTGCCGTTGTTTTAGGTAACTACCTAAGCCTTCAAGAAGGTCAAAAAGCTCGTTGTACAGGTCGTGTATTAGAAGTTCCGGTAGGTCCTGAACTTCTTGGCCGTGTCGTAGACGCTTTGGGTAACCCAATTGATGGTAAAGGCCCTATTGATGCAAAACTAACTGATGCTGTTGAAAAAGTAGCACCAGGTGTAATTTGGCGTCAATCTGTCGACGAACCTGTTCAAACTGGTTATAAATCAGTTGATACCATGATCCCTGTAGGTCGTGGTCAGCGTGAGTTGATCATTGGTGACCGTCAAACTGGTAAAACAGCAATGGCGATCGATGCGATCATCGCTCAGAAAAACTCTGGCATTAAATGTGTATACGTTGCGATTGGTCAAAAACAATCAACAATTGCAAACGTTGTACGTAAGCTAGAAGAAACTGGCGCTATGGCGTATACAACTGTTGTCGCAGCTGCGGCAGCTGATCCTGCAGCTATGCAGTATTTAGCTCCGTACTCAGGCTGTACAATGGGTGAATACTTCCGTGACCGCGGTGAAGATGCGTTAATTATTTATGATGATTTGTCTAAGCAAGCTGTTGCTTACCGTCAAATTTCATTGTTATTACGTCGTCCACCAGGTCGTGAAGCGTATCCAGGTGACGTATTCTATCTTCACTCACGTCTTCTTGAGCGTGCTTCGCGCGTTTCAGCTGACTATGTTGAGAAGTTCACGAACGGTGCAGTAACTGGTCAAACTGGTTCTTTAACTGCGTTACCGATCATTGAAACTCAAGCGGGTGACGTATCTGCATTCGTACCAACGAACGTAATTTCGATTACTGACGGTCAGATCTTCTTAGAAACATCATTATTCAACGCAGGTATTCGTCCTGCAGTGAACGCGGGTATCTCTGTATCGCGTGTTGGTGGTTCTGCTCAAACTAAGATCATCAAAAAATTGTCTGGTGGTATCCGTACTGCTTTAGCACAATACCGTGAATTGGCTGCGTTTGCTCAGTTCGCTTCAGATCTTGATGAAGCAACTCGTAAGCAACTTGAGCATGGTCAACGTGTAACTGAGTTAATGAAGCAGAAACAATATGCTCCTTACTCAATTGCTGATCAAGCTGTATCTGTTTATGCATCTAACGAAGGCTACATGGCTGACGTTGAAGTGAAGAAAATCGTAGACTTTGATGCTGCGTTAATTGCTTACTTCCGTTCAGAACATGCTGCGTTAATGCAACAGATCGATGAAACTGGTGATTATAACAAAGACATCGAAGCAGCATTCAAAGCAGGTATTGAGAGCTTCAAAGCGACTCAAACTTACTAAGTTTATCTTTAGTTAAGTTTGGTTCACGGATCAACCTTCGGAAGCTCGAAAGAGCTTTCGAATACTAGGTTAAGCGTATGGCAAATTTAAAAGAAATTCGCGCCAAAGTAGCTAGTATCAAAAGCACGCAGAAAATTACTCGCGCGATGCAAATGGTAGCTGCTTCTAAAATGCGTCGTGCGCAAGAGCGCATGGCTCAAGGCCGTCCGTATGCCGATAATATGCGCCGTGTAATTGCTCACTTAGTTCAAGCAAATCCTGAATATAAACACCGTTATATGGTTGATCGCCCTGTTAAGCGCGTTGGCTATATCGTGGTGTCTTCAGAT
This sequence comes from Acinetobacter sp. GWC1_38_13, assembly GCF_001767535.1. Classification (NCBI taxonomy): domain Bacteria; kingdom Pseudomonadati; phylum Pseudomonadota; class Gammaproteobacteria; order Moraxellales; family Moraxellaceae; genus Acinetobacter; species Acinetobacter sp. GWC1_38_13. The sequence continues at coordinate 9,721 of NZ_MELG01000032.1, forward strand.
CGTGGCTTGGCAGGTGGCTTGAACATTAACTTGTTCAAGAAAGTTGTGCAGCATGTAAAAGCACAACAAGAGCAGTCAATTGAAGTTGAATTTGCTTTGATTGGTCAAAAAGCGGTTTCGTTTTTTAAGAATTACGGCGGTAAAGTGCTTGGTGCAACGACCCAACTTGGCGACGCGCCGAGTTTGGAACAGTTAACTGGCTCTGTACAAGTTATGCTTGATGCATTTGATAAAGGCGAATTAGATCGTATCTATCTCGTTTCAAATGGTTTCGTCAATGCGATGACTCAACAGCCTAAAGTAGAACAACTTGTTCCTTTAGCACCAGCGCAAGCAGGCGATGATCTCAACCGTACTTATGGTTGGGACTATATCTACGAACCAGAAGCAGAAGAATTGTTAAATGGTTTGTTGGTTCGCTACATCGAGTCTATGGTTTATCAAGGTGTGATTGAAAACGTTGCATGTGAGCAGTCTGCTCGTATGGTCGCAATGAAAGCAGCGACAGACAACGCAGGCCAATTGATTAAAGACCTACAACTCATTTACAACAAGCTGCGTCAAGCCGCGATTACTCAGGAAATTTCCGAGATCGTTGGCGGTGCCGCTGCCGTTTAACATTATTAAGTTTGAATTGAGGAGACAGCAATGAGTAGCGGTCGTATCATTCAGATCATCGGCGCGGTTATCGACGTCGAGTTTGAGCGCAATAGCGTTCCTAAGATCTATGACGCTCTCCAAGTTGACGGTACTGAAACTACTTTAGAAGTTCAGCAACAGCTTGGCGATGGTGTTGTTCGTACCATCGCAATGGGTTCTACAGAAGGTCTTAAACGTGGCCTTAATGTAACTAGCACAAATGCACCGATTTCTGTTCCAGTGGGTCCTGCTACGCTTGGTCGTATCATGGACGTATTGGGTCGCCCTATCGATGAAGCAGGTCCTGTAGCGACTGAAGAACGTTTGCCGATTCACCGTCAAGCACCTTCTTATGCTGAACAAGCAGCTTCTACTGATCTTTTAGAAACTGGTATTAAAGTAATTGACTTACTTTGCCCGTTCGCGAAAGGTGGTAAAGTTGGTTTATTCGGTGGTGCGGGTGTTGGTAAAACCGTTAACATGATGGAGTTGATCAACAACATCGCGAAAGCACACTCAGGTTTATCTGTGTTTGCTGGTGTTGGTGAGCGTACTCGTGAAGGTAACGACTTCTATCACGAAATGAAAGATTCTAACGTTCTTGACAAAGTAGCAATGGTCTACGGTCAGATGAACGAGCCACCAGGTAACCGTTTACGCGTAGCGTTAACTGGTTTGACTATGGCTGAATACTTCCGTGATGAAAAAGACGAAAATGGTAAAGGTCGTGACGTATTATTATTCGTCGACAACATCTACCGTTATACACTTGCGGGTACTGAAGTATCAGCATTGTTAGGTCGTATGCCATCTGCAGTAGGTTACCAACCGACACTTGCAGAAGAAATGGGTGTTCTTCAAGAGCGTATTACGTCTACTAAGTCTGGTTCGATCACATCGATCCAAGCTGTATACGTACCTGCGGATGACTTGACTGACCCATCACCTGCAACAACGTTTGCTCACTTAGATGCAACAGTAGTATTGAGCCGTGACATCGCATCTTCTGGTATTTATCCAGCGATCGATCCACTTGACTCAACTTCACGTCAGTTAGATCCATTGGTTGTTGGTCAAGAGCATTATGAAATTGCACGTTCTGTACAGAACGTATTGCAACGTTATAAAGAGCTTAAAGACATTATCGCAATCTTGGGTATGGATGAATTAGCTGAAGAAGATAAATTGGTTGTTTACCGTGCGCGTAAAATCCAACGTTTCTTCTCTCAACCATTCCACGTAGCTGAAGTATTTACTGGTGCTCCTGGTAAATTAGTACCGCTTAAAGAAACTATTCGTGGCTTTAAAGGTCTATTAGCTGGTGAATACGATCACATCCCAGAACAAGCGTTCTATATGGTTGGTGGTATTGACGAAGTGATTGCTAAAGCTGAGAAACTCTAATTTAAGGAGATCATCTCATGGCGACTATGCAATGTGATGTCGTAAGTGTTAAAGAGTCTATTTACTCTGGACAAGTTACGATGTTAATCGCAAAAGGTGCGGGTGGTGAGTTAGGTATTTTACCTGGACATGCACCACTTGTAACTTTACTCCAACCTGGACCGATTCGTGTTCAGTTGGAAAATGGTACGGAAGAAATTGTTTACGTATCTGGCGGTGTGTTAGAAGTTCAACCTCATGTTGTTACGGTACTTGCAGATAGTGCAATCCGTGCAGACAACTTGGATGAAGCTGCAATTATGGAAGCTCGTAAACAAGCTGAACAATTGCTAGCAAATCAAAAGAGTGATTTGGATTCTGCTGCTGCACTTGCTGCGTTGGCTGAAACAGCTGCTCAGCTTGAAACGATCCGTAAAATCAAGAATCGTGCAATGTAATTGCAGATTTAAGATTGAAAAAGCCACCGTCAGGTGGCTTTTTTATTTGGATTGGCTTTATGAATCTGACAATTATCACAATTGCCTTTATAAAAAGGTTCAGTAGCAATACGATCAAGAATAGATATTCTTAAAGATATAAGAAAATAATGCTTAGTTTATTTAAACTTTTTTTATTTGGTAATCTGTGCGTGAAGCATAAATTAAGGATATATTTAACAATCTAGCAACTCGCTTAACAATAGTGATCGGAAGTAAGAGCTTGCTGATTTTTCTATATTTGCAATAACGAATAGATCTTATAAAAATTCAATTAGGAAGTATATGTTACCGAGTAATGTCTTAAAGTTGCGTTTAGATCGCATCGAACAACAAGGGCATCATTTATCTGTCAAAGACCAATTGAAGCTGGTAACGCTCACCCAACCTGATTTAACTGCAAATATTTACACACAAATATTTAATCTTACTTTACCCAAGATTTGGAATTTTCGTCATTCCACCAAAGAAGATATTCATTGTGCTTTACGTTTAATTCAATTAATTACAGAGACCTTTATTCCTGTTTATAAGTTCCATGCACAAAAAAATGCATGGCTAGAGCAGTGTTTAGCATTTCGTTTGCAATATTCAGAAGAAAAATTTAGCTCAAATGAAATTCAAACGATTTTGTTGCAGTTATCAGAGTGCAAAGACGGTGAATTAAAACTGAGTGTTTTGAAACAATTGTGTGATGAATACGATATTGTTGAAATCAAATTGAATCTTGCGAAGTTGTATGTGCGTTTGGAAAATTGGCATGCAGCTATAGAAATCTATGATCGTGTCTTCCAGCAACAACCTACACAGCATGAAGATATTCACTACGATTACATTCAAAGTCTGTTAAATCGTAATCATTATTCGAATGAACATGGTCATGGTGATATCGTTGAGGCTTTGGATCGACTAGGAAATCTTGATCAGATTCAACAGCAAAAACTACACGATGAACTGACACGACGAGCTGTAGGCTTATTATTGCCTGAGAATCTCAACTCGCATATTGTGCAATCTCCAAAACCATTTATACATCTTCAGCATAAGCTAAAGTTCGTTGGATACTCTTTAAATCATTGGCTATCGGCTGATGAGTTTGTTGTACCTTATTATAAAAATAGAATTGAACAAGCACCTAAATTGCTCAATAACCAAGAGGTTGTTATGCATTTAGATCGCCATAAAGCAGCAAATGCAGCACTACAGAAAATATTAACTGGGCGAGATTTAAAATTTGTTAGTGGGATTAACGCTGCAAATCATAGCTTAGGATTTATTTGGAATTATTTTCATATAAACCCTTTGGTTTTAGATGCGCTTGTCACTGCTTCAAAGGGTGATCCAGAAGCATTTTATAATTTAAAACAGATTCCAGCGCCTGATTATAATCATGATGCTGCTATGCAGCAGATTTCATCTTATTTGGCTAAACAACAAGTAGCATATAACTTGAGTCAGCAGGGACATAGCATTGAGTTTGTAGAGCATTCACATTTAGCTGGATTTGACCTTATTGTGGATGGTACACCGATGCAGGTTAAATGCACGCTTGATACTGAAAAAGTCGAAAAATTTGCGCAGAGCTATCCACATATTGCAATCATTGTGAATATTGAACTGGCTCATTTGCAAGAAAAATACCCATCGGTTTTTGCTGATTTAGCACTTAGTTATGAGTCGGTCCAACGCACTGCTCAGCAAAGCTTACAGCAAGTCGTTGGACGTGAGAATTTTTTACCAATCCCTTTAATGAATACTGGTTTTGCTGTCTATCGTAATTTTAATAAAGTACAAACTAGACAAACAGTACGCCCTTTTCTGCAATACAAATCGTCTAACTCTACTATGAAAAATGGTTTGGCTTTAGGAGCAGCAATCGGTGGGATTGTCTCAGGTTCGATCGGTGCTTTTTTTGTTGGGGGACTAGCGATTTATCGAACTTGGCGTGTTCAGAATAAAGAACAAACCAAATCGGCTCATGAGAAACAACAAATCATTGCGCAAAGAAACCAAGTCATGGATTTGTTGATTGATTTTGCGGAATGGTTTACTCACGACCTACTCAAGTATCGGATTGATTTATATGCTTACCAACTCAGACAAATTGAAATGAAGCTGATGGGACAGATACCTGAGTTGTCTCTTTCTACTTTGTTGTTTGCCTATAAGTTTGAAGCGCATCATCGAGCGGTAAAGTTGTATGAATGGATGCAGCAACAATTGACACATGACAATCCCAAACGCAAAGTTCAAGCAGGTTGGGTGGCATTAGCACAATCAGATCAGTTTATGTCGATTGAGTTGAAGCAACGTCTTAATCAATTAAATACTGTATTAGATCAATATAAAAAGATGACTCAAATGGGGCATGATTTTCCAAATCTAAGCAAGCAGAAAGCTAATACTTCAGTTTCTATGCCATCGTATCAGATACAACCCATCAAAATGAGTTATGAGATTTGATATTACTAAGATCATGTAATTAGTATTCTCATTCTCTAAAAGCTCAAGTATTTCTAATAAAGATACTTGAGCTCAAGAATTTAAATACTCATATCAGCAAGCCAGAGGAAATAACCACCGTAGCTATTAAATTTAAATTAACCACCAATATTTTTCCCTTCATCTGTTAATTGGTGCCTACCTTTATCATTAATTATGAGAAAGCCTTTAGCTACAAATTTTTCTAAAAGCTCATTTGTTTTCAGTTTATGTTTGGCAGCAAGTTTCGAAGTTGTTAATTTGCTAAAATCATCTTGTTCACTATTTTCTTGGCTTATTTCTGTATCTCTCACCTCATCAAGAGAAATTCTAACTTCATCGCTGATTCGAATAATGCGTTGGGCTTCTTCATAAGCATCTTTAAACACCGATTCATCATGATCTTTTTCAATCAAAATCCCCATCTCATTATTATTCACTTGGCTAAACTCATATAAGTTTAGACTGGAAATTATACAAGTTGATTCATTGATGTAACATTTAGCATGAAGGTTCTTACAGAAACTCACCCTTACATAATCAAGTTTTTGCATCCATTTGATTTCATCAGGATGTAAATCACTTTTGCCATAAATTATACGAATATCAATTTTAAGACGATTTTTATCTTCAAGAAGTTCCTTTATACGATCATTTAGTTTTAAAAAAGGGCTAATTAGAATAAGGCGTTCTTTTGCATTTTTAATTAATTCTTCTAGATAAAAATTAGTTGCACTTGTATTAAGAAATTTAGACATGTCGTTCCAACATTTATGTAAATATTAAAATTAAAGTAAAAAAATTATAATATTTATTTTAATAAAGAGAATAGTTAAACTATTCTCTTTATTAATTTTTTATTTTATTTTGCTAATTCAGCTTCAATTGCATTTACGATGCGTTCATCATCCGCTGTAATATCTGGTGCAAAACGCGCCACAATTTCACCATTTTTATTTACCAAGAATTTTTCAAAATTCCATAAAACTTCAGGCGGATTGTTTGGCGTTAAACCATAATCAACTAAATCTTTCCACCAAGGACCTTCACCAATACGTTCAGGGATTGCTTGAGTTAGTGTTTGATAGAGTGGATGTTTGTCATCGCCAGCAACGGAGATTTTTGCAAATAAAGGGAAATGAACATCATAATTCAATGAACAAAATTGCTGAATTTCATCATTACTGCCAGGTTCTTGCTCTAAGAAGTTATTTGCTGGAAAACCTAAGATTTCTAAACCTTGATCTTTCTTCGCTTGGTACAGTTTTTCCAAACCTTCATATTGGGGAGTTAAGCCGCATTTAGATGCGACATTGACGATTAAAAGTACTTTACCTTGGTATTGTTCAAGGTCGACTTCCTGACCTTTGATATCCTTAACAGGAATGTGATAAACCGATTGGCTCATGGAATACGTCCTAGTTTGTTGTTGTGACAAGACTTGTTTGTTTTAACTGCTTATTTATCAGAGTGCAATCTTATTCATAGTAATCAATACAAATAATGAGCAAAAGAAGAAAGCTGAATTAGGTAGATGCATTTTTGAGTTGAATAGGTGTTTGTCCTGTATAGCGCTTAAAAAATTCGATAAAACTTGAGCTGTGTTGATAACCTAGAGAAAACGCAAGTTGTTTAATGGTCATCCCTTGGCGAATTTGATTGATCGCATAGATGATCTTAGCTCGATTGCGCCATTCTGCTAAAGATAGCTGTAACTCTTGTTGGCTGAGGCGAAACAGATGACGTTCACTGAATGTAAAGTGCTGTAAGATCTGTTGTAGGCTCATATGAAATAATTCAGGATTCGCAAGTTGATCGAGGATCGGAGCTAAGGTTGGATGCGTGCTTTGCGGCAAATAATGTGTATATGCTGGGGCTTGCTTTAGTTGATCGAATAACACTTGTAATAAATGTTCAAGATATTCAGGCGCAGGATTTTGCTTTTGTTGCTCTAGAATTTGAATGACCAAGGCGCGAAAAAAAGGTTGAATACTAAAACAGCGGCAGACATCGCCTAATGCATTTCCGAAACGAGGATGAAGTCGGATGCAAATATAATGAATTTCATGTTCAACAGGCAGTGATTGGTGTTCTGTGCGTGGTGGTAGCCATAGCCCATAGCTTGGCGGTGATAAGTAATATTTTCCTTCAATATCAAACTCTAGTGTTCCATTTAAACTAAAATTAAAGTCACCCCAAAGTGAAGAGTGAGGACTAACAACGTCATTCTTTTGATAGAGAAATTCATGCACCTCTATACCTGTTAATAATGGAAATTGTTGGGTACCGTCAAACTTCATTTGGATTCTCAACTTTTAATTTTCACAAGTGACTTTTGGATTATTTAAGCCTTTGGCTAAAGTAAAAATGCTAATCAAGGCTAAAGCCACAAAGCTAATTACACCATAAATTAAGATATTTTCATTAAAGTGATCAACGACATAACCGCCTAATAATGAGCCAACAGCAATCAAGACCTGGAACATGCCAACAAATAGAGGCATTCCTTTTTCAACAGCATTGGGTGCATGAACAAACATCCAAATATTCGCGGAAGTTGGAAAAGCTCCAAAGGCAAAACCCCAAAGTGCGGTGAGGATGACAGCACCCAGTTCATGCACTGCAAATATTGGGAAGCCAAAGAACACAACTGCAAAGCAGAAACCCACAAAAGCAAGTGTATAGCGAACATTTAAATTGCCACTATAACCTGCGAATGCATTCCCAAATACACCAGCAATTCCATAAAGTAACAATAGAGAACTGATGGTGTTGCCATCAAAACCTGCAATATTTTTAAAGAAAGGGGCTAAATAACTATAGGCACAGAAATGTGCTAAACCAATCAAGAGTACAATCAACATGCCACTACGTGCTTTGGGTATTCTTAACAGCGCAGGAAGATCACGCAGGTGAATAGCGGATTCAGGATTTAATTTGGGTAAGAAGATGATTTGTAATAAGAGGACTATTAAGCCAATTGCTGCCGTTATTCCAAATGCGCTACGCCATCCGTAGAACTCGCTGAGCCATGTGCCGATAGGAACGCCTAATACCGTTGCAAAGGTTACACCTGCCATGACGACTGCGGTTGCCTTAGCGATGGGCAAATGAGCAGGAGCAAGTTTGCCACTCAAAGCAATTGCTGTTGCCCAAAAGCCTCCAATTGCAATTCCTAATACTAACCGACTCAGTAAGAGGATATTAAAACTCTCAGCAAATGCAGTAATGGTATTTGCTATCACCATGATCGCAGTCAGTAGAATTAAGACATAACGACGATCTAGTTGTTTCACTGATATCGGGAGAAGGGGGGCTGCAAATGCTGCCATGACGCCTGGTAGAGTGATAATCAAACCCGCTGTGCCAATAGAAATATTCAAATCAGCTGCAACACTGTTGAGTACACCTACAGGGAGAAATTCACTGGTCACAAGTGCAAAAGCGCCGATCGCGACTGCGAGAATCGCATACCAACTCCCTTGATTTTTCGTTGATGATGCGCCACTAGATTCGGGAGAGTAAGAGTTTTCCATATAAAATTCTTTTATTGTTAGATGCATAACAATAAAATTTCGAATACTGGTTAAATTTTTATAACGATCGTTATAAAATAAAAATAGATGCGTCAATTAATTTAATAATGATCGTTATGAAAATATCTGTGGCTTTTATGAAAGATACGCATGAATCTCACCTAATGCCTTGTGATAATAGCTTTAAAAAGAAACGTGGTCGCCCAAAGTGTTTTGATGAACAACAAGCCTTACAAAAAGCCATGCTATTGTTTTGGGAACATGGCTTTGAAGCGACATCGATGAGTGATTTAACTCAAGCTTTAGGGTTAACTGCACCAAGTTTATACAGTAGCTTTGGTGATAAGGTGGGACTTTTTTATAAGTGTATCGACTACTATTTGGCTCATGAAGCATGTCCAATTGAAGCGATTTTCTTAGAGGCGAAAACTGCCAAAGTCGCATTTGAATTATTTCTTTATGACAATGTACAACGTTTGGTTCAACCCAATAAACCTACAGGTTGTATGCTTGTCGTTGCTACCATGAATTGTTCTGATCATGCGCAGACAGTGCAGCATACTATTCTTGAAAGGCGTCTGAAGACCAAACAGAAAATGCTTGAGCGTTTAAAACAGGGTGTAGAAAATGGTGACATTGCCCATTCTGCCTCTCTACAAGAGATAGCAGATTTCTATGCGACAGTCTTACAAGGATTGACTGTGCAAGCACGAGATGGTGCAACGGTTCAACAATTGCATAAGGTGGTTGAACACGCAATGCGTAGCTGGGACTTATTCTAAATTTGATGTCTAAACAGCGATATAAATGTCTGAAATACGATATTTAAATTGATTTAGACATCTTTCAGAATATTCGCATTACTTAGAAAATGCGGGAAAGTGGATGGGTCTGCTAAGCAAATATCAAAAATGGGTGTTTATCTTACCTCTCATTGCTGTTTTCATTTGGTCATTGAACATTGCGGTGACTCGTTATGTTGCAGATTATATTTCACCTGCCAGTATTAGTTTTTATCGGTGGTTTGTCGCTTTTATTATCCTGACGCCATTCATGTTACCCAAAGTTTGGCAACAACGTGCTTTGATTCGACCTTTGATTGGACGTTTAGCTGTGTTAAGTGCTTTTGGTATGGTGTTATATCAAGGTCTATCATATACCGCGGCACATTATACGACGGCGACCAATATGGGCATCGTCAATGCATTTGTTCCCATTTTTACTATATTTATTTCATATTTGATTTTAAAGGATAAACCTAATCGTTTTGCGATCTTTGGTAGTTTATTGTCCTTTGCTGGATTGATCTATGTGATGAGCCAAGGTCAGCTTTCTAGTTTGTTTGCTCAAGGTGGGCATTGGGGAGATGCTGTCATGGTGATTGCTGTAGGATTCTATGCATTTTATGGGGTGTTTCTCAAAAAATGGCAAGTCCAGTTACCCTTGATGACCAGTCTATATGTACAAATAGGGTTTGCATTGTTATATCACGTCCCATTTTTATTATATTTAGGCTTGGATGCGATTGATGCAGAGAATGCCATGAGTGTGCTTTATGCTGGTATGTTTCCATCTTTGATTGCTCCCTTGTTATGGATGATGGCAGTACAAGCGATTGGCCCAAATCGAACCAGTATTTTTATGAATCTTATGCCTGTATTTACGGCAGTGATAGCCAGTGTTTGGTTAGCTGAACAATGGACAATTTATCACTCGGTTGGCGGCATAATGATTCTCATAGGGATTATTTTGGCCCAAAAAAAGACAAAAAAAGTTGTTCAATCACAGTTGGAAACGGCGACTTAGTTGCGCATAAATGAGATGGTTTTGCTTAAAAGAGCAACAAACGAACGTAATTTTTTTATTAACTGTTTATTCTTTCTATATGATTTACAAATATATTTTAAAAGAGTGCCTCATTTGTGATTCTGAAAAAGATCAATAAAAATAAAAATATATTTTTATTGGATCTTTAAAACTGACAAAAAAGGTACGCTTTTCACTTTTTTTGTTAGATAAATAATATATTTGTATAAGATGAATGATTGATCCATAATACTCAACACAGCAAGATGATTCGTTTTAGAATGAATGAGTTGCTTACCAAATTTGCGAACCCTCTGGATGTGATGATACACATCCTTTTTATGCTCAGTTATCCCTATATAACTGAGCTTTTTTTTATCTGCTATTCATGTAATTAAGCGCGAATCACTTCACCTGTTAACGCATTGAGAATACGACTTGGTTCTTGGCTCAAGCCTAATTTACCATCTAGATAATGCAGAGATGAGCCAAAATAATCTTGTGCTTCTTCTAAACTTTTTGCTGGAGTTAAGCCTGCGGGATTTGCGCTTGTCGATACGATAAATCCACCAAATGAATCACATAGCTCTACGCACAAAGGATGTGTTGTTACACGAACAGCAACCAAAGGGTGTTGACCTTTAATCCAAGTCGGGATGTGTTGGTCGGCTGGAAGTAGCCATGTTGTGGCACGTTCGGTCTCTTGACGATTTGACCAACTGGCAATCACTTGGTTGCGGAGGTTGGACTCTAGGTTCTGTAGTAGATGTTCTACTTGTTCTAGATGCCCAGCTAATAAAATCACGCCTTTTTCAACTGGACGATGTTTTAACTCAAGAATGTCTTGAAATGCTTGTTGATTAAAAGGATCACAGCCCAAACCCCAAACGGCTTCTGTTGGATAGGCGAGGACTTGTCCTTGTTTTAGACAATCAGCGGCTTCAGCAATCGAGTTTGTAATCATGTCTAGGTAGGTACTAACAGAAAAGATTGGCTATAGTTTAATGGATTGGACGACAACGTAAATAGCGACCACCTTGTTGTATGCACAAACCTAGTAACTCTAATTCCATTAATTGAGATGTGATTTCAGAGATTGGTGCTGGATAGCGTTGGCTGAGTAAATCTAAATCCTGTCCAATCCAATCTAAATTCTGATACAAGCTAATCAAATGTGGTGGAAGTGTTGAGTGCTGTTCTACAGCATCTTTAGTGTGTTGTTGGGTCTGCCAATGTGTAGGTAATGCTAAATCTTCAATAATCTGTTCAGGATGATCGACCAAAACAGCCCCTTCACGAATAAGTTGATGACAGCCTTGATGGTATTCACTGTAAATATGACCAGGGATAGCAAATACCATTTTACCTTGATTGGCTGCTTCATTCGCCGTAATCAAAGATCCACTTTTTAGTGCTGCTTCAACCACTAAGACACCTAAACTTAAGCCACTAACAATCCGATTTCGTCGTGGAAAATGTTGTTGTAATGGGAGTGTCGTAGGAAGAAACTCTGTGATGATGGCACCTGATTGAGCAATTTGTTGTGCCAATGGTTTATTTTGAGTGGGATAAACGGTATCTAACCCAGTACCTGTGACAGCGATACTTCGATGATGTGCTAAGCCACCGCGATGAGCAGCTTCATCAATCCCATGTGCAAGACCACTGGTAATATAAAATCCTTTCTCACTAAGGTAATAAGCAAAATCATAAGCCACTTGGCGACCATGTGGACTAGGTTTGCGGCTCCCCACTAATGCAATTTGCGGTTGCAGTAAAGCTTGAAGATGACCTTGACCAAATAATATGGGTGGATGATCTGCATAAGGTATGAGTTGTTTGGGATAGTCAATATCGTGTGGCGTCAGGATAAAGTCACAGTGCTTCAAAATCAGTTGAACTATATGTTCAAATTGTTTTTGACCTTGTGTGCTTTGAAATTCTTCTAAGCGTTTTAGATGGTTTGCATGTAAACCGAGTTGATACCACTCAGAGAATCGGTGGCTTTGTGTTGCTTGTTCACAACTTCCAAAATGTTTCAGAATTTTGTGAAAGCTGGATAGGGAGTGTTGAACCAAATACCACACCAACACGGTATGGTAGTGGTGGGGTGATAATTGATTCAACATAGTTTGTTCTTAGTCATCCAAGCGTGGTGGTTGGATGTTTGAACCGACCTTGATTGGTAGTTCACTTTCTAAAACGTAGGCATAGCTGATACGATCAAAACTCTTGAAGATCATCAAGCTACCCACATATTGTCCAGGTAATTTAACTTTCTCTTTAGTTTTTGGATCTTGTACGATCTCACCCTCTTGGTAAGTGCTAAAGACTTGACCAATTTCAACGCCATCAGCAGTACCACGATCAACAGTGACAACACCATTTTTAGCGGCTGTACCAATCGATCCTAATACACGAATCACTTTACCGCCATCGCGGACTTGTTTTGCATCGATAGGATAGAACAAGGTTGGCAACATTGCCTCTTGTTCAAGCATCACGCGATCACCACGACGAACTTCGCCGTTATAACTATCAGTCAGTTCAACCGTAGTAATGTCGTTTTCATTGCGCACAGCAACACCAGATGCGACTTGAAGTAATTCAACACCTAGGTTTTGCTTTTTGCCTTGCTCATCGACAACGATGTAAGGTTCACCTTCACGGTAAACGCCATAACGCTGACCATTTTCTAGACCTTGACCACGGACGTAAACACTTTGTCCTTTGCCTGCAAGCACGCGATTGTCAGCTGTGCCTAAGATATAAGGGGTATTCGCAATCGCATCCGCTGGTAATACTGAACTACGTTCTAACCATTGTTGAATATGAGCCAATGGAATAACTGGCACACTATTGTTCAATGCTTCGATACGTACTTGCGGACGTAAAGTTGTTCCGCCACCTGTATAACGACGAATAATACCGTCACAGCCGTCACCTTCATCTTTGCCGATTAAAGGTTTGCCATTCAAACTACAGAGTAGTAAGCGGTCACCTGGATAAATCCAGTGAGGATTCTTAACGTGTTTATTGCTTGCCCAAATTTCTGGCCAGCGCCATGGTTTACTTAAAAACTTGCCTGAGATATCCCAAAGGGTATCGCCTTTTTTCACTACATAGACATGTGGTGCCCCAGCTTTGACGGAGGGTGGGCTAACATTAGGGCTTGCTGCATGCGTTATATTTACCGTCATGCCTAATCCTGCACAGATGGCAACAGCAATCAGTTGTTTTTTTAACCCCAAGGCATGAAATGAGTGTATGCCGTTTAAAACCTTTTTCATTATCATAATTCCTAAAAATTATGTGTGTAGTTGCGCTATAATAACGACTTTACACACAATTTTTTGATCAAGCATTCCCTTCAGTTGGTTTTCTGATCAATGGCATAAATGAGGAACAGTATGGCCTTATTACCTATTTTAAGTTTTCCTGATCCCCGTCTTCGTACCATTGCCAAGCCAGTCGAAGAAGTCACTGATGATATTCGTCAGCTTGCAGCAGATATGTTAGAAACCATGTACGAGGCACCGGGTATAGGTTTAGCGGCAACTCAGGTTGATCATCATATTCAGCTTATTGTCATGGACCTTTCTGAAGAGAAAAATCAACCGATGGTGTTCATTAACCCCAAAGTCACTCCACTGACTCAAGAGACTCAGCCGTACGAAGAAGGCTGTCTCTCTGTGCCTCAAATATACGACAAAGTTGAGCGTCCGTCACGTGTAAAAATTGAAGCAATTAACCTTGATGGTCAAGCATTTGAGTTAGAAGCTGACGAACTTCTCGCAGTTTGTATCCAACATGAAATGGATCACTTAAATGGCAAACTTTTTGTTGATTATTTATCGCCATTAAAACGTCAGCGTGCACGTGAAAAGGTTGAGAAAGTAGTACGCCAGCGTGAAAAAGAGAAAGTTGCCGTGAAGCGCTAAGCTCATCGTTGGTTTTTCGTGATGCCATTATTGTTTCGCAGCGGTTTATTATTCGCATTTACCGCAGTCTGTTTGCAGATTGCGGTGTTTTTGCAGCCTCTACTGCCGAAGCAATATCAAATCGCACCAGTCTGTGAAACGATTACCAAAGCTTTACTGTTACCTCAGGTACAAGCTGAGCAAAGTCAATCACAGCATCATGCTCATCATCATTCACATCAACTCGAACAAGCACCCGCATCTGCATCTTCGCACGATCATCACGATCCCAATCATCAATGTCAGTACTGTACGGTATATGCCAATTTAGTATTGCCGCCTGATGTTGGTGTCAAAGAAATTTTAGTTCGCGTTCAAGTACGTTTAGTCGCATTTCAGCAAACATTTCACCATGTTTATTTTGCACTACAACGACTTTTTCTATTGCCACAAGGGCGAGCCCCACCTGTTTTTGCATAAATCAAAGCACTTTTTCTTAGGGTTTGTATGAACTCTAAGCCCGTTTTATTTATGTTTTAAGAGAAGACATCTCATGGCACAGCCTAAATTTTTATTACAACCCTTAACGGTTGCGATTCTTGCTGCCTCAAATTCGAGCTTACTTTGGGCAAATTCTGAAGATTTATCGACTCAGCAACGTGTTGAAGCAAAGCTTGCACCTATTGTTGTGACTGCTCAACAACCGAACCAAAATAATGGTTTAGTCATTGAAGCTGATCCTAAACAACCCATACAACCTGTACCAGCAACTGATGGTGCTGATTATTTGCAAAGCATCTTAGGCTTTAGCGCCATCAAAAATGGCGGAACGAATGGTGATGTTACATTTAGAGGAATGTTTGGTTCTCGGATAAAAATGCTTGTGGATGGAAGTGAGAGTTTAGGTGCTTGTCCACAACGAATGGATGCTCCGACTTCATATATTCAGCCTGAAAGTTTTGACAAAATTACGGTAGTGAAAGGTCCACAAACTGTTCAATACGCAACGCCTGGCTCTGCAGCAACTGTGATTTTTGAGCGCCAACCAGAGAATTTGAGCAAAGATCAGCCTTATCGTGGACAAGCGAGCGTCTTGATCGGTTCATATGGGAGACTCGATCATAATGTAGAGGCTGCGATTGGGGATGAGAGCAAATATGCGCGATTAAATGCTAATCGTTCTGTCTCAAATGATTATCAAGATGGTGATGGTCAGACGGTTCATTCAAATTGGGAGCGCTGGAATGCCGATCTTGCCTTAGGCTGGAAGCCTTCAGAAGATTCTTGGCTAGAGTTTCGTGCGGGTAAAGCAGATGGCGAAGCGGCATATGCAGGTCGTACTATGGATGGTTCGCAATTTAAACGCGAAAGTTTAGCTTTGCATGCGGAACAAAAGAATATCAGTGAGGTGATTAAGAAGCTTCAAGCACAGATTGATTACAGTTATAACGATCATGTGATGGATAATTTTAGTCTACGCACACCTCCGATGACCACGATGAAAATGCACGGTATGGAGATGACTGTACCGAACAAAATGTCGATGCGTGTTGATCGTCGTACCTTAAATACACGTCTAGCAGTAACAACCGAGTGGGACAAATTTAGCGTGATTTCGGGTGTAGACACGCAACAGAATAAGCATGGTGGCGATATGGTGATGTATGCCATGCCGAAGATGAACATGCCATATGCGGAAGACTTGAAGTTTCAATCTTATGGTGCATTTAGTGAGTGGACTTATGCGATTGATCAAGATCAAAAAGTCGTAGCAGGAGCGCGTGTCGATCAAGTCAAAATAGACAATCTGCAAAATGCTAAAAATCGTAAAGATACTGTACCAAGTGGTTTTGTACGCTTGGAAAAGAGTCTCCCAGAACATGGTTTAAAGACTTATCTAGGTTTGGGATATGTGGAGCGTACACCTGACTTTTGGGAGTTGTATAGCACCACGACAGATCATGGTGTAGGTTCCACAGATATGATGGGTAAAACCACATATAAAATGGTGGATAATCTAGACAATCTGAACAATGAACGCACTGCACAATTGGATCTCGGTTTGCAAGCAGAGCATGGTGCATGGAGTACTTGGGCATCAGTTTATGCTGGATTAATCAAAGATTTCATCCTACTTGAATACAATACACCAGATAAAAGAAAACCACTTGCGCGTAATGTAGATGCCACAATTGCTGGGGCAGAGGCTGGGGTAGGTTATCAATTTAATAATCATTTCCAAGCAGATATTTCAGCAATGTATGCGTGGGGTGAAAATAGGTCAGATGATCGTGCTTTGCCACAGATAGCGCCTTTTGAAGCGCGTATGAATCTTCGTTATGTGGATGAAAAATATAGTCTAGGATTGCTATGGCGTGCCGTTGCAAAACAGGATCGTATCAGTCTCAATGAAGGGAGTGTGGTTGGTTATGATATAAATGAAAGTAAAGCGTTTAATACCTTGGCGATCAATGGAACATATCAATTGACCGATACTGTCGATGTTTCGGTAGGCGTTGATAATCTTTTAGATAAGGCTTACACCGAGCATTTAAATAAAGCAGGCGCTTCGATGTTCGGTTATGCAGCCAGTGAGCAATTCAATAATATTGGACGTAATTATTGGATGCGTATGAGTATGAAGTTCTAAGGAATAACAAAACAAGGTGGGAATTCCACCTTGTTTTATTTTGTAGTTAAGCCAAGCAATCTTGTTTTGGCATCAAACTATCGCAGTACAACGGATTTAAAGCACATTGTAGGTCATCAATTTGTTCTTGGGTCACATAGCCTTTAGCTTTGAGATATTCTGCAACGCGATCATCTCTTAAACTTAAGAATGCTGCATCGTAAACTCCTAAATCTACAAATAAAGCAGCAGTTTCTAAGCTATTAAAATGATCTAAAAATACGTCATTTTCATACATCAGGAATACATGGTCTAAGTCTGCATTCGTATCGACTTTGAGTCGTTGTGCAAGCTCTAAAGGACGTGTTTTGATAAACAGTAAATCGGTCAATTCATCAAATTGTGATTTATCGAGTTGATGTGTACCTGTTTTAACGTGCCCTAACCATGCTTTAAAGACGAGAACTGCACCACCACGAAGTAGCATGCTCCACATTTGATGGCGTGTATCGTGATCTAGATGTGCAGATTCATTTTCCAAGGCTTTAACTAGATTCTCTTCTTGCTGAGCTAATTTATCAAAAAGCCCTAAACCTTGTGGATGATATGCAGCTGGTGCAAAAACATCAAAATTCAGTTCGTGAAACACTTTTAGCGCCAGAGGAACAGCAGCTTGATATAGTGTGTTTAATGCACGAGTGTGTAATTCACTGAGCTTGCTTTGTTCGAAAATTTGTTGCCAGTCAAGTTCTGGAAGTAGCGCATTTGCACTATATTGGCGATAAAATTGTAATGCGGTATGCTCTGAAGTGGCTGTATTGCTATTCATGATCAATGTCCTTTTTGGCGAGAGTAAGAAACCAAAGGATTGATGCATTGGTTTCTTGCAATTTGATCAATTTATGCGTGATTTAAAAAGCAAGTAGAATACGACTAAAGTTGTAGATGTGGATTTTTATGTTATAAAAACAATTAAAATCAATGATATATATAATTGTAAGTAAGTGTACAAACGTTCACTAATGTAAGTGGTTTATTTTGCCATAGTCAACTACTGTTTGAGCATTTTGGTCAATTTTTTAGCAACCAAAATGCTTTTTGTTGATCACTTCTGCCTATATCTAAAAATATTATGCTAGTCGCTGATCATTAATGGGCGTTTGACCCTTCTAACTCAATCTTTGTGCATCGGCATAATTTTTAATCCCGAAAGCCACGAACGCAGGCCAGCTGGTTTTAGTGGTTTTTTCAGTAAGATGATATTCTGTTGTTTAAGTTTTTGCGGTAACTCTGGGTCAGAATCCGCAGTGATGAGTGCAACAGGAATGTGGGCAGGGCGATGCTGTTCGATAAAATCGAGTCCACGTTGATCATGATTTAAATGTTGATCAATTAGCCAAACCTGAATATCTTCATGTTGGATCAGCTCTAATGCTTCTGCTGGTTCAGTGGCAGTAAAGATTTGATAACCCCATTTGCTGAGTAAAGTCCGCATACCCTCCAAAATCGTTTCATCATTATCCAAACATAAAACTTTATAAGCCGTATGTTGTAAGGCGGTCATTTGTGGTGAGGCGACTTGGATTTTTGGAGCTTCTGCTAGAGGTACTTCAATCATAAAACAAGAACCTTTACCCAACTCAGAATAAACTTGAACAGGGAAATCTAGTAAGCTCGTCATACGTTGCACAATCGCTAGACCTAAACCAAGTCCTTGTTCACCCCATGGTGAAGTATGTCCACAACGTTCAAACTCTTGGAAAAGTTTTACGCGTTGTTGTTCATTGATACCAGGTCCTGTATCCCACACACCGATTCGAATATGATTCGGACGTTGAGCTGAACGTAGCACACCTACTACAACACGACCTTGAGCGGTGTAACGTAATGCATTGCTGACAAAATTTTGGATTATTCGTCGCATCCATTGTGGATCAGTGTCTACCCAAAACTTAGTGTCATGCACTTTGAGTTGAATATTGCGTTGAGCTGCGATGGATTTAAATTGCAATTCGAGATCACTTAACAAATCATGTAATGAATATGCTTGGCGCTTCGGTTGAATGGTTCCACCTTCGAGGCGAGCAATATCTAAAAGTGCGGATAACATACTCTCTGCACCATAGAGTGCACGATCTAGCTGTTGTAGGGTGAGTTGATCATCTGGATTATCAATACTTTGCTCAAGTGCGGTACTAAACAGTCGTGCCGCATGCATCGGTTGCAATAAGTCATGGCTTGCAGCAGCCAAGAATCGACTTTTGGATTGATTGGCTTTATCGGCTTGTTCAAGTGCTAATTGCTGTTCTGTCAATGCATCGGCAAGCTGTCGGGTACGATCACGGACTCTTTCTTCTAAAACAGCTTCATTTTCACGGAACGCCGTAATATCTGCGAAAGTCGTGACAAAACCACCACCTTCGATTGGATTACCACGCATTTGAATCACAAGACCATCTTTACGAATCCGTTCAAATTCATGAGCACTTCCAACTTTCATCCAATGAATACGTTTACGAACATGTTCCTCAACTGGTCCTGGACCACATTCACCACGTTCGGCGTTATAGCGTATAAGATCAGCAATTGGACAGCCGACATAAACTAAATCTTTAGGGTAATCAAACAGTTTTAGATATTGATTGTTCCATGCAACTAAACACATATTTTTATCGACCACACTCACCCCTTGAGTCATGTGATCAATCATGGTCATCAGTAAGTTTTGGTTGAAACGCTGCCATTGGGAGGCTTGGTCTAAGATATTGGCGACTTGACCTAAAGCTAAACCGTTATTGATCAAAGCAGTGGTCAATAATGTTCGTGCCGATGCTGCACCAATGATCCCCGCTAAATATTGTTCAGTAAAACGCCACCACATCCCATTTGCGACATGATTTTCATTTAAAACCACATGATTCTGTTCACAAAATTGCTGGAAGGCTTGGATTGTCGGTTTTTCACCTGTAATTCTTTTCGCGAGAGCGAGTAGGTCACCGACTTTTAATCGTGCGGCATTTTGATGTAAATCACTGAGATCTGTTGAAGTCTGTGCTGAAGGTAGAGGTTTGCTTTCGTAATAAAAGAAACTTTCAGCCTGAATTTGTTCAGCAATACTTGGGCGGTACAAGCGTGAAACCCAAATATACATGGCGATATTTAGTCCTAAAGACCATAAAACACCATGTGTTAATGGAACAAAAGATTCAAAACCTAATAATGCTTCTGGGCGTAAGCTATTAATATCAAAAGGACCAAACAGCAATAAATGTTGAGCAAAATTTTGATAATGCTCAGGAAGACTACGTAAAACTGTTGGGAATAACAGTGTATAGCTCCACATCACAAAGCCAACAATCAGTCCCGCGTATACTCCTTGACGACTAGCTCCTCGCCAGTACAAACCACCAATCAAAGCAGGTGAAAATTGTGCAACTGCACTAAAAGCGAGTAAGCCAAAAACTGATAGTTGGTTGATATCATTGAAAAAATGGAAAAACAAAAAGCCGAGCAGCATGACACCAACGATACTAATCCGACGAGTTAATTTCAAAACACGTGGCAGTTGTTGATCTTGACGAGAAATGATCTTAAATCGCCAAAGTGCAGGCATGATCAAATCATTGCTGAGCATGATTGACAGTGCCACTGATGCAACCAATAACATTCCTGTAGAAGCCGAAAATCCGCCTAGAAATGCCAGTAATGTAAGCCATTCTTGTTGATAACTGAGCGGTAGTGCGAGCACCGCAATATCAGGTGTGCCCAATGATTCAGGCAATGAGTGTAATGCCCAACTTGCGATAGGAATAATCGCGATGATGGTCAAAATCAAATACGCTGCAAACCAACGTCGAGCACCACGGATATGTTTTTCATCGCGTAACTCAACCACTGCAACGTGGAACTGACGAGGTAAACAAATCATGGCTAAACCAGCCAGTAGCGTTTGTACCCAAAAGGTTTCTGGAACGCCAACTTGTTGTAAGTCATGAAAATGTTGACTGACATCGTTGCTGACTTGTTTAATATTTTCAGGCGATTGCAATAAGAAAAATCCTGCAACACAGAGGAGGGCGAATAATTTCACAAAGGATTCAAAGGCAACCGCCAGCATCAAACCGCCATGCTGTTCTGTGTGTGCAATATGTCGTGTTCCGAAAATCATAGCCAAAATAGCCAAAAGGGCTGTCAGCATTAACACACTGTTTGTTGTCGTAGTGACGTGTGCATTTTGTTCTAGAATGACCGATGCACTGAGTGCAATAGCACGTAATTGCAATGCCAAATAAGGAACAATAGCAATGACTGCTAAAATCGTGACGAGTGCAGCCAAACTTCCACTTTTACCGTAACGAGCAGCAACAAAATCGGCAATAGATGAAATGGCATGGTATTGGCGAATACGTCCCAACCGTTTCCAAATATCGTAGCCAAACCAAATAAATAGCAAAGGACCCAGATAAATCGGGAGGAAAATAACACCTTCTCGAACAGCAGCGCCTGTAGCACCATAAAACGTCCAAGATGAACAATACACGCCGAGCGTTAGGCTAAACAACAGCATACGACCACGTGGACTCAAGCGGCTAGCGTGTTTTTCACCGAAGAAAGCACAGCCGAAAAGTAGCACGATATAGAGGGCGAGTACCCCGATAATAAGCCAACTGTTCATATTGCCCACGTGTTCAAATTCCATTTTTTATCATACCCGATGCTTCGCTTGCATGATGAGTTGAGATGTGCATTTAGAGACCAAAGTCTAAGTTACGAGTCAAGCATAATCTTGTTAACTTTAATTATGAAAAATCCCATTTGAAAAAGGGGTCCATGGTTGGACACAAAAATAAGGAGTCGGTTATGGATGATTCACAGGTAGAACGAATTCTACGTAATCCAAAGTTTCAAGAGATGGTGAGCAAGAAGCGTACTTTAAGTTGGACATTAACAGCAATCATGTTGTTTATCTACGTCGGCTTTATGCTTTTAGTTGGCTACAACAAAGAATTTCTAGCAAGTTCATTTAGCGGTGGTGTAACAACATGGGGGATGCCTCTTGGTTTGGGCATTATCGTGTTGTCCTTTTTGTTATGTGGTGTGTATTCATATATCGCCAACAATAAATTAGACCGTTTAAATGAAGAGGCTCTCAAGGAAGTTGAGGCGATCACACATGAAAAAGGAATGCACTGAGATGAAAGGGACGTCAATAAAAGCGAAACTCTTCGCTCTCACAAGCTTGGTGAGTTCTGGAATCGCCTACGCTGGACCAGACCTTGGAGCAGCAGAGCAGCAAGCAACCAACTGGCACGCGATCATTATGTTTATGATCTTCGTGGGTTTTACGCTGTTTATTACTAAATGGGCAGCAAAACAGACAACAAATGCTAGTGATTTCTATACGGCAGGCGGTGGTATCAGCGGTTTCCAAAATGGTTTGGCGATTGCGGGTGACTATATGTCGGCAGCATCGTTCTTGGGTATTTCCGCACTTGTTTTTAGTTCAGGTTTTGATGGCTTACTCTACTCACTTGGTTTCATGGTGGGTTGGCCAATTGTATTATTCTTAGTTGCAGAGCGTTTACGTAACTTGGGTAAATACAATTTATCTGACGTGGTTTCTTTCCGCTTAGATGAGAAGCCAGTCCGTACCTTAGCAGCATTTAGTTCATTGGTTGTTGTTGCATTCTATTTGATTGCTCAAATGGTGGGTGCAGGTCAGTTAATCAAATTATTGTTTGGTCTGAACTATAACATCGCTGTTGTGATCGTTGGCTTATTGATGATGGCATACGTAATCTTCGGTGGTATGTTGGCGACCACTTGGGTACAAATCATCAAAGCGGTGATGTTACTCAGTGGTGCGACTTTCATGGCATTTATGGTAATGAAAGCCGTTGGATTTAGTTTCACGAATATGTTTAACCAAGCGATTGGTGTTTATAGCCAAGCGCATGGTATGAGCTGGGAAGAAGCTGCAAAAATCATGGGGCCAGGCAAACTCGCTGCAAACCCAATTGATGCACTGTCATTAGGCCTTGCTTTGATGTTTGGTACTGCTGGTTTACCACATATCTTAATGCGTTTCTTCACAGTTAAAGATGCAAAAGAAGCACGTAAATCTGTAGTTGTAGCAACTGGTTTTATTGGTTACTTCTATCTTTTAACTTTCATCATTGGTTTCGGTGCAATCTTGTTTGTTGCAAACAACCCTCAATTCCTTGATGTTGCAAAAGCTGCTATGACAGGAAAATTAGAGTTGGTCGGCGGTAACAACATGGCTGCGGTTCACCTTAGTGATGCTGTGGGTGGTGACCTATTCATGGGCTTCATCTCAGCAGTGGCTTTCGCAACAATCTTGGCGGTTGTTGCTGGTTTGACACTCTCAGGTGCTTCAGCAATTTCTCATGACCTTTATGCAAACGTATTCAAAAAAGGTAAAACGACTCCACAATCAGAATTGCGTATGTCTAAAATTGCAACTTTAGGCTTAGCAATCTTTGCAATGATCTTGGGGATTTTGTTCGAGAAACAAAACGTTGCCTTCATGGTTGGTTTAGCATTCTCTGTAGCATGTTGTGCAAACTTCCCAGTCCTTGTTTTATCAATGTTCTGGAAAGGCTTAACGACTCGTGGTGCGGTTATCGGTGGTGTTGTTGGTTTAGTTGGTGCAGTGACTCTGATTATCTTATCAAAAGCAGTTTGGGTAGATACGCTTGCGATCTCAGAAACAGCACCAAACCCATTTAATGGTCCTGCATTATTTGCTATGCCATTATCGTTCTTATGCTGCTGGTTCTTCTCTGTAACAGACAAGTCGGCACGCGCTCAAAAAGAACGCAAAGCATTCGACGCACAGTTTGTTCGCTCACAAACAGGTATTGGAATCTCAGGTGCATCTGATCACTAAGTAGATTCTACGCTTTATTAAAAAGCCCTCATCATTGAGGGCTTTTTAATTGCTAATGCATACTGGCCAGTTGTTGTGCTTGATTGCGATAAAGAGACAAGCCAAGTTTTTGCAGATGGCGTCCATTAAGTTCAAGAAACTGATTCAATCGTGGAATATGCTTAGCACATGAGTAAAGTGCCAAGTTTCGGCCAATCAAATAATAGGCAAACCAAGAGGCTGACTGAGGGGTTAAGCCCAACAATTTCATCTTCTTACGTCCTACAAAGAACTGAGTCAGTTCTAAGTGTTGTTTATATGCCAATTTTTGTTGAAAAGTGCGCAAATAACGATATTTTCGTTCAAAAGGTTCTTTGGAAAGACTTGAGCCAAGTGAAATACTACTTGCATCCGATTTTGGATGCGCGAATTGCATCCAGTAGATGAGTTTCCATCCTTCAGATTCCTGATCCACCAACCATTTTTCCTCAATTCCCATCAACCAACCTGCATATTTCCAAAAGTGTAAAAAGCTGTCGACTTCCTCCGCACTTGGAAAGATACCTAAGGCTCGAATTCCTAATAGCACCACACCACTAAAGGCAATATTCGTCATGGCTTGATCATATTGATTAATTGGTAAGCCCCATGTTTCAGCATCCCATTTTTCTGATTTTTGTAGCTGATGCCGTACTAAAGAATGAATGAAACGAACATAAATTGTGGAACAAAAGCCCTTGTTATAACGTTCAAAGCCCTCTTTCTCTGTGATATCAACCCACCATTTTGTGGTTTCTGCAAGGCGCGTAGCTGCTTGTTTTTTTAATGCACCTGTGAGGATTAGCGGTTGGTTAAAACCAGGATACATATAGCCCGCCATTAAAGAGAGATCTCTAAGAATCAGACCATTATTTGCTCCCAATCGATAAGTGAATTGCAGAGCTTTATCTATTTTGACTTGGTCATACCAAGTGGGTTTTCGTTCAACTAAGCTAAAAAATTGTGTCAGTTCAGGAACGTCATGAGGCAGTTTATCTAAACCTTCATATAACGCCGTCTCAAAGTATTTTCGATGAAGTTTGGGATTTTGTAATACCCATCGCATCACCTGATCCATCGGCTCATCACCTGCTTGAAGCGCTTCATTGAGTTGTAAATATTCAGCATAGCTTGGTTGTAGATGTTGATTGGTCATATAACCCAAGATTTTGGTTTTTAAATTGGACTGCACCATAGTTTCAAATGCAGCTAAACGACTTGGCTTAGGGATGCTTAGCATTGCAAAACACCTTTGATTGTTATTTAATCAAAGCATAATATGAATATTTATTCGCATTCAATTCGCATTTCAACAGAGCCTCTTGATGAGAAAACGCCCACAACAACAACGCGCCAAAATGATCGTTGAAAGTATTTTGGAAGGTACGCAAAAATGCATTTCCGAACAGGGGATTCTGCAACTCACAACACCAAAAATTTCAGAAAAATCAGGTGTAAGCGTTGGTTCGATTTATCAATACTTTGAAAATAAAGATCAGATCGTTTCTGAACTGCTGTTAAGAAAAAGTGAAAATTTAGGACAAGCACTGAAACAGCTGGTGATGCTTCAACAACAGACTGCGATTCAAGATATCATCAGATTGAGTATTGCATTTGGTTTTGAGTCCCTAAAATCCGATCAAGGTTTTTTCATTGAAATTTTAAAAAACTGGCATGCTTATAGTGATTCAGATGCAGCGCAAGTTTTAGAACAGCATTTTTTAGAAATAGGGATGTATTTATTTGGGCGTTATTATCCGCATTGGGATTTTGAAACTTTAAAACATAAGTCCTTTGTGATTATTAATAGTACATTATTTACAATACCTTTAATTAAATCAGCTTCCCAATGACCCGGTATTTTTCTTTCTTGAACTTCGGCTGGGCGCTCATGAATAGTTTTAATATCCTGTAATATAGAATCTTTTTTAGGTTCACCGTTAGCTTTTCGCTTTTTATTTTCATGACGCAGACAGGATAATAAGTCTTTTTTCAACTCACCCTTTGGTAATGCTCGTATCGTTGAATAAATCGTTGTATGGCTTACATTCATTGTTTGATCCAAATCAGGAAATGTCTTTAAACGTTTTGCTATTTGCTGAGGAGACCATAAACAACGGATCGCTTCAACAATAAATTTCCAGAGGATTGAATCGATTTTGAGTTTTCTGTGACCACGTCTACGTCTAGCGAAGGTGTTATCAGAAGCATATTGAGCTTGATAAACGTCATTGATGCTATTTCTTTTAAGCTCACGATAGATCGTACTAGGATGTCTTTTAATGAGTTCAGCAAATTTTCTGGCTGAAAAGCCTTCTTTTCTTGACTCAAGCATTAATGCAGTACGATCTTCAAAGTTAAGATGATGGTATGACAATTTTATATACTCCATAAACCCTTTAAATTAATTAGGTGGTTTATGTCGCACTTCAAGTTTTACTCTGCCCCTCTTTAGCGTAATTAAGCAAATGCGTGATGAAGGTAAAAGTTGGAAATATACCAGAGTAATAAAGAGCTTAGGAACTAGAAAACTCTTAAAGACCATCCATGATGGTTCAGGTCAACCTATTGATTTATACACACACGATAATGTTGTTATTGAACCAATATCTAAAATAAGTAAAGAAGAAAATATTTCAGAAGAAGAATGTTATTTGAAATATTTTGATTTTATATTCCGTGATACAAATGCTCAAAGCTCTATTAGAACAAGAGTAATGGATGCTATTAATGGTGAATATGATTTCGTAAGTATTGACTACACTCCAATATCAGGGAAAAGTAAAGGAAAAAGAACAACTCTATATTATAAAGGAAATAATTGTGACCTCATTGCATGGCTTAAAGATGTAGCTGTTAAGAAAAATGGACAACTTATCAAATTAGAAAAATTAGGAACTTATTGGGATGGATTTCCACTAAATAACCTAACAAAAGAAGGTGACGTTCTTTTCCCTAATGGAAAGAAACCAGAGCAATTACTTAAGAAAATAATAGAACTAGCAACTGATGAAGGCGATATCGTTCTTGACTACCATTTAGGTTCAGGAACAACGTGTGCTGTCGCCCACAAAATGAATCGTCGCTGGATTGGCATTGAACAAATGGACTATATCGAAGACACTACATTACAGCGATTAACAAAAGTTATTGACGGTGAGCAAAGCGGTATTTCTAAGGCCTTGAATTGGCAAGGTGGTGGTTCATTTGTTTATTTTGAGCTTAAAAAATATAACCAAGACTTTTTAGATAAAATCATGATTGCCAATAGTAAAGGTGAGCTAGATGAAGTCTACAATGAAATGGCTAAAAATGCCTTCTTGAAGTTTTGGTTCGAGAAAAACGAATTTGAAAAAGATGAAAACTTCCGTTCACTAGATTTAGATCAACGCAAAGAATTACTGATTGGCATTTTGGATGAAAACCAACTTTATCTGAATCATGCAGATATGCGTGATAGCCGTTACCATGTCACAGATGAAGAAATGGCTTTAACCGATCTATTCTATGGGGCGAACAATGACTAAAAGCACAAAAACCAAAGTCAAGGATACATTGTCGCAGTTCTTGTTTAATCAAATTGAATCGAATCCTGAATATCAGGAGTGGGTCAGAGATTATCAACTCCCGACTTACATCACCGATAATCTTTCAAAGACATTACGAGATTATCAGGAAGTTGCCATCAAGCACTTTATTTGGCTATTTGAGCAAGACCCAAGTCAAGCTAAGCATTTGTTGTTTAATATGGCGACAGGTACAGGTAAAACGCTCACAATGGCTGCTGCTATCCTGTATCTATATCAAAAAGGCTATCGCAATTTTGTGTTCCTGGTACACCAGTTGCAAATTAAAAATCAGGCGGTAAAAAACTTCACAGATTATAAGTTTGCCAAATATCTATTTAATCCTAAAGGGGTTAAATTAAACGGTAAAACCATTAATATTCGTGCGATTGATCGGTTTCAAGATGCCCAAAAAGATGCGATTAACTTCATGTTTTTCAGCACAGCACTTTTATATAATCGCCTGACAGAATACAATGAAAATAGCCTGACTTCCCAGGATTTTGCGGACAATGCTGTTGTTGTTATTGCCGATGAAGCACACCGTTTAAATGTGGATACCCGTAAAAAACTCAAGAAAACCGAAGACGAAGATATTCGCAATTGGGAAACGGCTGTTCAATCTGCAATCTATGCTCGTCCCGATAATTTACTGTTAGAGTTTACCGCTACCGTAGATTTAGAAAATCCACTCATTCATAAAAAATACCGTGATAAGTTGATTCATCGTTACGATTTTCTGCAATTCAATAAGGATGGATACAGTAAAGAAGTCGGCTTCCTCTATAACGAAGAAACACAGATTGAAGATCAAAAGCGTTTATTGGTTATCAATGCAGTCGTGATGAGTGAATACCGTAGATTACTAGCTGAACGAGAAATGAATGTTCAGGTTAATCCTATTATTTTGATTAAATCAACCAAAATTGCCAAGAGTGAGGAAGATCGGGCGTTTTTCCATAAAGTGATTAGTTCACTCAAAGTAAGTGATTTAGATCATTTAAAAAACTTAAGTTCAGGCACACAGCAATCCCTCATAGAAGAAGATCGAAACCGATTTATCTCTCAAATGTTCAGTTGGCTTGCTTCACGAAAATCAGGATTGGTATCAACTCAAGACCCTAATGGTTTAAATGCATTTATTGCGGAAATTAAGATGCGTTTCCGTGAAGACAACAGTATGACGTATAACAGTCAGAAAAAAGAGAAAGCCGATTTACTACCTTTATTAGATAGCCCAAGAAATGTCATTCGGGCAATCTTTTCTGTTAATGCCCTTAATGAAGGTTGGGATGTACTTAGCCTATTTGACATTATTCATTTTGATATTTCAGAAACAAAAAAAGTATCGCTACAAGATATTCAGTTGATTGGTCGTGGTGCAAGATTGTGTCCATACAAACTGCCAAGAGCTTATAAGATATCTCAAAGTGGAGGGCTATTTGATGAAGAACATAGTTATGAGTTCGATCCATTCAAACGTAAATTTGATAATGCACCGCATGAGCATGGACGTATTTTAGAAACTTTCTTCTACCACTTTGTTAAAACAGGTACGTTCTTAGATAACTTGCAATATGCCTTACTCGATGAGGGAATTGTCAATAAAAGTATGGAAAAACGGACGATTAAGCTCAAGTCCGAATTCCTCAATAGTGAAACCTATAAAAAAGGTTTTGTATTGGTGAATCAGCAACTATACCGCAGTAAAACAACGGATACAGAAATTGATGCCACTTTTAAAAAGGAAATCAAAGCCAGTACCTACCGACTTCACACAAGAAGTTTAACGGACAAAGAGCAAAATAAAATTCAGGCAGGGATTCAGTATAAAACCATTCATTTAACCGATGAATACTTTTCACCGTTGATTATCCGTAAGGCATTAATGTCAGCGGAAAATAATTTCTTTCGATTTAACCATCTGAAAAATCATATTGTCGGGATAAAAAGCATTGATGAATTGATTGAAAAATACCTCCCTTTATATGAAATTAAATATTCTTATTCAGAAGGCAAGGACATTCATCAACTTGAAGCGCATGAAAAACTGCAATTATTGGTCGGTGTGATTCTACCCGAAGTACGTAAAGCCATAGATCGGCACATGCCGAAGATTACAGGTAGTCATATTTTTAAACCCAAATCACTATCGTCCATCTTTCAGCAAGAAAAGAACATCTACTTGGTTTCCTTCCCTATCCAAGACTTAGATAGCGAAACAAGTGATCATGCACCTGATGAACGTGCAAAACCACAGTCAAGCCATGACAATCCAGATCTACAGTTTGATGTTGAAACTGCCGATTGGTATGCCTACAGTGAAAACTATGGCACAAGTGAAGAAAAACGCTTTGTTAAGTTTGTTGCAACTCAAATTGATGAGCTTAAATCACGCTACAAGGGTGCAGAGATTTACCTTATTCGCAATGAACTCGATTATTGGTTGTTTAGTCCTAAAGATGGCCGAAGATTCAGCCCTGACTACATGCTGATCATTAATGATGCTGAAAATAGTGAAATGTACTATCAATGCTTAATTGAGCCTAAAGGCGGTCATTTACTTGAAAAGGATACATGGAAAGAGGAAGTATTGATTAGTTTGGATGATGAAAGCCAAATTGCTTTTGATGCAGAACAAGATGATTCACAAAACTACGTTGAGTTCTTAAATGAAGTCAAATCGCATGGTTATAAAGAGATTAAATGTTTAGGATTTAAATTTTATAATACTGATCCTAGAGATGAATCTGATTTCGCTATTGATTTCTGTACAAGAATGCCGAGTTAATCTCGGCTTTTTCTAGCTATAAGTGATTGATTATTATATTTTTGTGCGGTTACGATTTAATATCGTTAATATCAGTAAAGTGCAAATATCAATAGATAGCATGATTGTACCCATCTAACCAAATATATCTTTTTCGCTGCGTGCTAGTAGGTCGGTCAGCAGCGGATGCTGGTATTGGCGCTGTATAGTAATAGCAAAAAAATCTTCATATAAATCAGGAAACACAGTGTACTCTTGTAAAGCCCCCTGTTTGAGTTCATCACGTACTACCACAGGGGGTACCAAGATGGCGGCAGTACTGGCGCGTGCCAGCACCCGCATCATGGCCATATCATCCACTTCCGCCAAAATGGTTGGTTTAACCTGCAATTTTTCACACATTAAATCAAAATGACCGCGCAGGGCGTTCTCATGACCCGGCACAATCAATGTTGTATGTTGTAGATCACTGGTGATGCAAAATGGAGTTTTAACCGATCGAGGTTTGCCAATCAGGCTAACGGTTTGTCTGGCAATACGCTGGCAACGCCACGCCTGCACACTACTGGCATACTCCTCCCGATTGGATAACACAACATCAAGCTGGTGGGCAGCAAGACGATTTAACAAGTCAGTTATGCCGCCTGATTGCATGACCAGCCTGACATCCTGCCGGTGCAATAAAGGTTCAATGAAACTTTCCTGAAAATTGCGGCTTAAGGTGGCAACAGCACCAATACGCAGGATTTGCCGCGTGACTGCATCACCCTCCTGAAACAGGGATAATAGTTCACTGCCTTGCGCGTTAATATTTTCGGCGTAACTTAGCGCAATCCGTCCAGCTTCGGTAAGTTCCAGCCGTCTGCCTTGACGTAAAAATAAAGCCTGTCCTAGTTGCTGCTCAAGCTGTTTAATCTGACTCGATAGTGCCGATTGGGCAATATGTAATTGCTGTGCAGCACGGCTCAAGTGCCCTGTTTTTGCCACAACACGAAAATAATTTAAGTGATGATAATTTAAGTAAGCCATGCGGTCTCCTAATTGTTCTAATAAAAAGAACGTTTTGGTCTTTATTATGAATTTTACAGAATAAAAAAATGATCTCAAACTAATCAAATGTCAAGAATAGGAAGTTGATCATGCTAAGCATTGTGCCACATGAGTTATTTATATCCAGTCAACTCCTGGCTTATGGCGCACTGGTAATCGTGTTGCTATGCGCCATAAGCATTGGTTTAAGTGCCAAACGCGGTATAGGTTTTGCCCAAAAATGCCATGTGTTATCGGTGTTTTGCCTCAGCATGTTTGGGCTTGCCATCGTATCGTTGTTTTTTGGTCGTGCAGCGCATGTTTTAGCGCCAGTTGACCTCTGGCTGCAATTGGTTCAGTTAAATACATTAAGCTCTCTAATGCTGGCGCTAACCAGTTTAATTGGCTGGGTGATTACCAGATTTTCTGATCATTATTTGCAGGGTGAAAAACAGCTTGAACAGTACTTAAATGCCTTAACCCTGACTTTGCTAAGTATCTGGTTAATTGTTATCAGTAATCATGTGCTAGTGCTGGTGTTGTTATGGCTGGTCAATGATCTGGCGCTGCATCGGCTACTGACCTTTTATCGCCAACGTCAAGCGGCGGCTGTGGCGGCTGCCAAGCGCCTTATATTTTGCATGTTTGCCAATGCTTTGATGCTTGGTGGCGCTTTGTTGCTGCTTCAGCAAGGCTTATCCCTGCACATTGATGTATTGTTGCAGCAGTTGCAAGGCTTGCCTCACTTATCGCTTGGCACGCATATCGGATTGTTCGCATTATTTGCTGGCATGGTGCTTAAAAGTGCACCGTTGCCTTTGCATGGTTGGCTGTTACAGGTAATGGAAGCACCAACTCCTGTATCGGCACTACTGCATGCGGGTATTATTAATTTAAGCGGTTTTTTGTTGTTGCGCTTAAGCAGCGTGCTTGATCATTTGCCTGATGTGCAGTTGTTGCTGGTAGCCAGTGGAACGCTAACGGCATGTATTGCCAGTCTGGTCATGATGACGCGCATCAGCGTCAAAGTCATGCTGGCATGGTCAACCTGTGCGCAAATGGGATTTATGCTACTGGAAATCGGGCTGGGTGCTTATTCACTGGCACTACTACACCTGATTGCTCATGCACTTTATAAGGCTTATACATTTTTGGATGCAGGTCAAACCAGCCAGCAGGTCAGCCATTTAAACAATTATCAAAAACGTGATTCTGGTGCACCTTTAAACCAGTCACCTTTACAGGTACAGAGCCAGTTAAAGACAGAGTTACAGACATTTGCAGGCAGCCTGATTGTTCTGCTGGTGGCAGGCTTGCTTATCTGGTACTTACCTATCAGTGCAGCCAGTCAGGTACTTGGTCTGTGTTTTGCGGCAGGTCTAGTTTCGGTACTGACCAGCCAGCATAGCCGCCATGCCAAGCACCAGATCACCATGCAAACTGTTATCCTCGTGGCAGTTGTTGCCATCATCGGTTATGGTTTGCTGCATTTTATCTTTGCCGAAGTAGTTACATCTTCAACCCTTACACCACCTATCATTCATCTGGTGTTGCCATTGATTGGTTTTGGCATTTTGCTCTGGTTACAACAAAGTGTATTACTACGCACGCAGGGTAAGCTAGCAAGCTGGTTACATCCACATGCCTTTGCAGGATTTTATCTGGATGAATACATCACCCGAATCATCTCGCCGATTATTCGCTACAGCCTGTATGGGTTAAGCGTTAAACAAACCAGCCCTAAGCCAAATGATCCTAAGCAAAACACTATTCAGCAAAAAATGGAGTGCTCACATGAATACGACTGTTAACCTGCAAGCCAATATTTGTGTAAGTGCCCATGAGATTTTACAGCACGCCTATCAAGCCTGTGCACGGATTGCACCCACCTGGCCACTTGACCGCTTTATTGCGGTTAACCCCTGGTGGGGACTGATTGACCAGCCACTCACGCAGGCTGCAACAAATCTGATGCAGTGGAATGGAGGGCAATGCACCATGTCGCCTGAATGGTATCAGCAGGCTATGCGTAAAGGAAAAATTAAACCAGCCATTGTTGCCAGACTACAGCAACAGCAGGACAACTATCCATACCCTGAAAATGTTAATCCATTGTCAAACTTGCTGATCAGCCAGTGGCTGGATCAAAACAGCCCACATAAGCGCTTAAGCACCTTAACCGAGTTGGGTTTACAGCATATTGGCCAGCACTGTGGTTCATGGTTTGATCAAGGGCAGGCATTGTGGAAAAATAATGCGCATCTTTCACTGTATCAGGCGTGGCAAGTCACCGCACAGCATGATGCAGGTCTGGCCCTAAGCACTGGCATAGATGATCTTGGTCAATGCATTGCTCATTTACCCCAACAACCGGGCAGCCTGATTGTTAGCGTGATTCAGCAGCTAAAACTCAATACCGACCAGCTAATGCCTTATTTTATGGCGTTATTGCTGAGTATTAAGGGTTGGGCCAGTTTTGCCGCTTATCACGATCAGCAGGCAGGTAATGTAATCGGGAATTTACCATTAGACCATCTGCAACCATCAAATTTGCCACCATCGACGTTAATTGATTTACTGGCGATGCGGCTGGCATGGGACTGGATTTTGTCACAGCAGCTCGCCAGCGAGCCACTATTACAACAGTGGTACGATCAGCTGTCTTGCCCACCTGTCGATCAGGCAAAAACCCAGTGGTTATACCAGACCGCACTGGAATTAAGCTGGCAGCAGGACATCAATTTGCAACTGTTGGCGCCAACCAGTACGCTACAGGCTAACACAGCAGTCGCACTGCAAGCCGTATTCTGTATTGATGTGCGCTCTGAGCGGGTACGGCGTGCACTTGAACAACAATCATCTGCGATTAGTACTCATGGTTTTGCTGGTTTTTTTGGTTTGCCGATTGAATACAAGGCAGCAGGTGCCAGCCAGTTTAGCCCGCAACTGCCAGGTTTGTTGAGCGCAAGCCTTCAGGTGAAGGAACATAGCACCTCAGTGACACACCTGCATGACTTGTCGCAGTATAGAGAAACTCAAGCCAGCCAGCTTGCTCTGTTACGGCAGTTTAAGCAATCTGCCAGTAGCGGTTTTGGCTTTGTAGAAACGCTGGGGTTGGGTTATGCGTTCAAACTAATTCAACGCAGCATTTCCAGACAATCGGCTCAGTCATTAGCTTCCATCAGCAATCCGGCAACTGCACCTGCACTCAATGACCTTGATCTAAAGGATAAAGCGGCTTTATGTGCCAATATTCTGGTCGCCATGGGCTTAAACCATCAGCTTGCGCCTGTGGTATTATTAACGGCACATGCCAGCAGCAGCACCAACAACCCGCATGCTGCCGGACTGGATTGCGGAGCATGTTGTGGTCATAGTGGTGAAGTCAACGTACGCTTGCTGGCCAGTTTGCTCAATCATCCCGATATTCAGGTGACGCTGAAATACAATCATCACATCAACATTCCGGCTTCAACGCAGTTTATTGCTGCCTTGCACGACACCACCACCGATCATATCCAGCTTTTTGATGTGCCAGCCGAATTTCCCCAGCAACAGTTACAACAACTGCTTGGCTGGCTTGATCAGGCGTGCGAGCTGGTACGGATAGAACGTAGCAGTGAGCTTAAATTAAAAACAGGTACGTCATTGCTACCGCAGTTGCAACAACGGGCAAAGGACTGGGCACAGGTAAGACCAGAATGGGGGCTGGCTAACAATGCAGGCTTTATTGCCGCACCACGTCAGCGTAGCAAGCATATTGACCTACAAGGTCGCTGCTTTTTACATGACTATAATTATCAAACCGATAGCGATTTAAAACTGCTTGAGCTGATTTTAACCGCACCCATGATCGTGGCGCACTGGATCAACATGCAGTATTACACCTCAACCGTGGATAACCAGCACTGGGGCAGCGGCAATAAGGTATTGCACAACATTGTTGGCGGTAATATTGGGGTATTTGAAGGCAATGGCGGCGATTTGCGCCTTGGGTTGCCCATGCAATCACTACATGATGGCGAACAGTGGATACATACGCCGCAGCGCCTATGCGTGTGGGTGGAAGCCCCTAAAACCAACATTTTGGAAGTTGTGCAACAGCATACCAGCCTACAGCAACTGGTGGCGGGTGAGTGGCTCTATCTAAACGCTATTGACCCTGATGGCGGTCAAATTGACCGTTTGATGTTTGAAAATCATACATGGCAATGGCATACGCAACATCATCTTGTGGTATGAGACTATGAAGCGCTGTCTAACACACTAATATATTGATTATTTAAAACTCTGCTTTAGGACAATGAATGATGAATTTAAAGCAACCCGCACCACGCGCTCCAGACTTGGCACCTATTGACCTTCATCGGCTGTCGTGCTTACGTCAGCTTGAAGCAGAAGCTATTTTTATCATGCGTGAAGTAGTCGCCGAATTTAGTAATCCGTGCATGTTTTATTCTATCGGCAAAGACTCTACCGTAATGCTGCATTTGGCACGCAAAGCCTTTTTCCCCGCCAAAGTTCCCTTTCCCTTGCTGCATGTGGATACAACTTGGGAATTTGCTGAAATGGCACAGTTTCGTGACCGCCTTGCCGCAACGCTGGGGCTTGATATTCTGGTGCACGTCAATACCGAAGCCCTTGCACAAAATATTCACCCCTTTGAACATGGCTCCAGCAAATACACCGACATGATGAAAACGGTAGCATTAAAACAGGCACTTGACCTCTATCAGTTTGATGCCTGTTTTGGTGGTGGCCGCCGTGACGAAGAAAAAAGCCGTGCAAAAGAGCGTATTTTTTCCTTTCGGGATAATAGACAGCGCTGGGACCCCAAAAACCAGCGTCCAGAATTATGGAATATTTATAACGGCAAGCTGAACAAAGGTGAAAATATTCGCGTGTTTCCTTTATCCAACTGGACAGAACTTGATATCTGGCAATACATCATGTTGGAAAATATTGACATAGTGCCACTGTATTTTGCCAAACCTCGGCAAGTG
The DNA here is from genome assembly GCF_001767535.1 of Acinetobacter sp. GWC1_38_13. Taxonomy (NCBI): domain Bacteria; kingdom Pseudomonadati; phylum Pseudomonadota; class Gammaproteobacteria; order Moraxellales; family Moraxellaceae; genus Acinetobacter; species Acinetobacter sp. GWC1_38_13. The sequence continues at coordinate 45,908 of NZ_MELG01000032.1, forward strand.
GTATGGAAGGATGATACCTGGATTTGTATTGATGACGAGCGGATTCTAAGCCATTTAAGTCCTAAAGAGCAGCAGACCATTCAAACCCGCTCAGTCCGCTTTCGTACTTTGGGCTGTTATCCGCTGACGGGTGCGGTGGACAGCAGCGCAGATACCTTGCCTAAAATTATTTGTGAAATGCTGCAAAGTACCACCAGTGAAAGACAAAACCGCATGATTGACCATGATCAGGCTGGTTCCATGGAAAAGAAAAAACAAGAGGGGTACTTTTAATATGCTTTCTCTAGCGTTTTTAACTCAGCACCGTAAACAGCAGGCGGTGGCTATTGCACTGGCTAATACGGGGTATCTGGTGTATGAGGTTGACGATTTTGATACTGATACATTTGGTACTTTTACTGGCGAAATTGCACGGCTTGACTCGCAATCAGACACGGCACTTAAAAAAGCACAGATGGCCTGTGAGCTTAGTGGCAACCGTTTTGGACTAGGCAGTGAAGGCTGTTTTGGTGCTGACCCCATGCTGGGGATGCTACCGTGGGGTACTGAAGTGCTCGCATTTTGGGATGCAGAACTCAACTATGCGATTTATGGCTGGGTGCAGGGTGCACAAACAAACTATAACCATACCACAGTAACCACCATGCAGCAGGCACAGCAGTTTGCCAACAGGATCGGTTTTCCCTTGCATGGTATTATTGTGGGTCAGGCTAACCAACCCATCTTTAATAAAGACCTCAATAGCGATGCAGCGTTAGCAGCCTATCTGACCCCATTATTACTAAGCGGCGATCCTATTGACTTAAACACGGACATGCGTGCCAACCGTAACCCTACACGCAGACTAATGCTTGCACGCTGTGCCGAGGCACTGGCACAAAAATTAAATTGTGCCTGTCCACAATGCCATGCCGCGGGATTTGCGATCACAAAGCATATTGCAGGCGCACTCTGTGAATATTGTCACCTGCCCACCACCATGCCCAAAGCCTCGGTGTGGCATTGTCCACTTTGCCAGTTTGAGCAGATTCAAACTATCGATACCAGAGCGACGCAGGGGCAATGTCAATATTGTAATCCCTAAGTAGATGTCAATTGCATCATAATTGTTATATTTGGGAGAATCTTGCTAATTATAATTACAGTACAAGATCAATTCTTCATACCGTTTGGCATGTTCAAGATTGTGACACCAATAAAGAATTCCAAAACTAGGTCATTTTTGTCCAGTATGGTCCTGCTAGTAGCATGTTTCTTCAAATTCATAGTGACTAGGTACTTTGAATTTAATATTGCCACTTTTATGACCTATCCATAGTTTATTATCATGAATGAGTGTGGCTTTGATGCATAAACATTCAAAAGCTGAGTTTTCTCCAATCTATTCAAATTTAAGTGACAACTTGGGTATGAGATCTACCTAATTCCGTAAACCTATTCAGAACTGCCACACGCGCATGAATTTTATTGACCTGACTTTGAAAAGGTCTTGCCGTCAGCTTATCTCCTAATAATTTGATGCAATGCATTTTGGTTTCCATCAAACTTCGACAGTGATAGCCCGACCATTTTTTCCATAGTGTTCTGCCTAAATGTTTAACCGTTTCACGTAACTCATTTCGTTCTATTGAACTGATTTTAGAATCTTTCCAGTGCTTGGCATTCTTTCTGGGAGGAATTACTGCATGTGCTTGATGATCTAAAAATCACTTGTCTGCAGCACTTCGTGTCGTACGCCCCATCGGTATATACAGATTCGCTCATCTGGTGGGATCTGATCCAGTAAATCACCTAGTAATTGTGAATCCCTGACATTATTTTTCGTAAGCTGAACGGCAGGTATTTGCAGTGTTTCAGCATCTATATCAATATACAGCTTACGCCATTGCCGACGATATTCAGGCTGATGTTTCTTACGCTTCCATTCGCCTTCACCTAAAAATTTTAAACCCGTAGAGTTGACGAGTAGGTGTAACCCATCACGACTTTTCTGATAGCTTATCGCAATATCAATATGCTTTTGTCGTCTACAGAGGGTGGAGTAATCTGATGATGTCCAATTTAAGTCACTGAGTTTAATCAGGCTTTGAGCATAGCCAGTGACCATACGTAAAGAAAGACGGAATAGAGATTTGATCATTAAACAGCATTCAATCGCTGTATCGGAATAAGTTTGATTTCGTTCGTGCTTGTGCATACCATCGGGTCTTAGGATCAAACTAGATTGAAATATTCCCTCCCTAAATTAAAACTTGGTTATACGAGGACCAATTGGTTGTACGGTAAATTTTAGGTGCAGGCTTCTTCATCTTGAAATTATATTGCTGAAGAAGTCTTCAAGAATAGTTTTGTGCAACAAATCCATGAAAAAGTCAAAATGGAAAATCTGAGATGTTTTTAATATGCCACCACAACTCAAATTTTTTCTTGCAGTAATAACTTGAATCGCGGATACTAAATTGACTTGAAAAAAAAAGAGGACTAGAGCCATCAGTTGAGTTACCTCACAAAACTCACAACCCTAGTCCTTATGTTCGATAGTACCCAATTATTCTGTCTAATTGATGATTTCTTTCTAAAATTTGAACCTATTTATTGGAAATTCTTAAAGCAGAACTTTAGATGCTTAAGAATTCGCTCCGCACGGCTCAGTATTTCTGAAATTGTCTTTATTGCAATTTGGTATAAATGCTCTCACTTCAATAACTTCAAAGCATTCTTTACAGCGCTGAAGCATATTATTCCCATTTATTCAAAAGCCTACCTTGTTACCAAGGTATGATTCATCTGATCAATACACATCAACTGGCTTTACATGCCTTGCATTATGCTTTGATGAAAAAGCATAAAAGTCATTATCTATGGATTGATTCAACAACATTACCTGTTTGCAAAAATCAGCGGATTCAAAGACATAAATCTATGATATTGATTGCAACGCGCGGTAAAAGTTCAATGGGCTGGTTCTTTGGCTGTAAGTTACATTTAATAATGAATTAGTCAGGTGACATTGTGAGTATAGCTTTATCGAATGGGCATACAGCAGATATCAAAATGGTTGAGCAGTTACTCGAAAGACTAAAAGAAAAACTCTATGCTGATCGTGGATATATCAGTCAAGAACTCAAATTAAAACTGAAGGATCAATACATTGATTTGATTACATATCATCGTAAAACATGCAGTTGGTTCAATTATCAAAAGAAGATGAATATCACTAGACCTCTTTCATAAATCAAAAAACAACCAATCTTTGATTGATATTTCTGCTCTAATTTTCTTTGCATTCGTGCATAATTTTTGGATGAAATACATCGATTCAAAAAAGCTTTCTGAAACACAGTTTAAGCGATATACAGGCATCTCATGGTCAACCTTTTATTTAATGGTTGCACAATTGCAGAAGCATGTTCCAGCGAAAGGTAGACCACCCAAGTTAAGTGCGGAGGATCAAGTTCTGCTATGTGTAAGTTATTGGCGAGAATACCGAACCTTATTTCACGTTGCTACAAGTTATGGGGTTTCAGAGCCAACGGCCTCAAGAATTGTACGTCATGTCGAAGATTGCCTGATTCAGTCCAAACTATTTAATTTATCGAAGAATTTGCCTGAAGGTGAAGGAATCGACTGGCATGTGGTAATCGTGGATGCCACAGAAATTCCAATTCAACGACCTAAAAAAACAGAAGAAAAGCTATAGCGGCAAGAAAAAGACTCATACCTTTAAAGTACAAGCCATCATCCATTACAAAACTCAGCAAATTCTGAGTTTATGTGCTGATCTTGGTGCGGTACATGATTTCGAACTATTCAAACGCAATTTAAAGCAGATTCCACCTGGTGCTTTTATCCTTACGGATAAAGGCTATCAGGGAATTTATGCTATGTATCCCAATAGTCTATCACCATTAAAAGCCAAAAGACGCTGTAAACTAGATCCTGAACTGAAAATCTATAATCAGGAAATCAACAAAAGAAGAATCAGGATTGAGCATGTGTTTAGTCGTCTTAAAACCTTTAAAATCATTGCTGAACGTTACCGAAATAGAGGTAAGAGACTCGGTTTGAGGTTCAATTTAATCGCAGGAATCTATAACTTAGAGTTGAGTAAAAAATGATTTATGAAAGAGGTCTACTTAAAACAACGGAATAAAATAGAAACTTTATTTAGAGCTTGCTCAAAGGAACATACAATCTATTAACAAGTAAAGCTCGAAGTGTCTCAGGATATTTTGCAGGGATTTATGCATTATTATGTGCTTATCAGCTTTGGCATCAAAATAAGCCAACAATTCAAGTGAGTGAAGCGCTAGCTTAAACAGGATTCCGGTTATTTAGTTTGCTCAAAGGGAAATATAATTTGGTAACAAGTAACGCGAGAAGTGTTGAAGGCTATTTAGCTGGTATTTATGCCTCTTTATGTGCTTACCAATTATGTCATCAAAACAAGCCAATCATTCGAGTTGTGGAATCATTGGCTTAAACAGGATTCGGGTCAATTAGAAAATACAAAGAGTGTTGAGTTAATAATTTAATATTTTATGTCTTTTACAAGTTGAGTAAGAAAGTAATAACAAGTTTAGTATGATGAACGACAGTATTGTGTAGATCACAATCTTAGATATTTTATTTAACATAATTAGCCTACTTTACGGTTTATCAAGTTCGGCTTTTTGCTCTTGGATGACTATTGTTGTATTCCTCTTTCATGGTTGTTTCATCGACATAAGTGTATATCTGCGTAGTATTGAGATCCGCATGGCCTAGCATTTCCTGAATATCCCGAATACCTACTTTAGATGACAGTAAATGTGTGGCAAATGTATGTCTTAAGGTATGAGGATTTGATTTCTGAGTTATGCCTTTATCCCTAAATAACTTCTTTACACGTTCATTGATTTGGGTTCGAGAAAGTTGCTTACCTGTAGTAGTTGTAAAGACATAATCATGATTCTGGCTTAAATTCTTTTGCATTATATGATTACGTTCAAGTAGCCATAATTCTAAGGCTTGTATTGCTTTCGAGCCAATCGGTACGATGGCGTTATGCCAGTAAGAATACGTTTTTAATCGAAGAACAACGCTTACAACAAGAACTCACCAATATGATTATTTCTTATTTAGATGCCGTATCATGAGTTCAGAAAAACAATAATTTGGACATGGAAAAGTAATGCAAACAATAAAACAGTTTTGGAATGGATTTAGATTGTTGCCATCAGCTTGGCTCTTATTGGTGCAATTGGCTTTATTAATTTTAGCCACAATCACTTATGACGATAGTGCCTATCGTGCATTAACCTGGTCATTAGGTGTTTTGGCCTTACTTATTATTGCAAAAGTCATTCGACAAACCCCAGTATTTGCATTTTGGGGACTATTCTTTGTCAGTGGTGCATTTATATTTTCTATTTTGATCTTTGTCGGTTTTGACAATCATACAATACAGATTACGGCATACAGTTTTGAAGCCTTAGCCTATTTTTATGCAGCGTATGGTTTACTAAAGTATATGTTTTCAGATCGTTATCTCACAAAAGACGAATTATTTGCGGCTGGTGCCGTATTTACTTTGATCGCTTGGGCATTCGCTTTTTTATATAGTATTTGTCAGATTATTTTGCCGAATAGTTTTCAAAATCCAAACCATCCTGAAGCCTTACAACGTTGGTTAGACCTACTCTTTTTGAGTTTTAGTTTGCAATCAGCCACAGGATTATCTGATCTTATGCCACTCAGTCCAGCCGCTCGAGTATTAACCATGCTACAGATGTTTGGTGGTGTGATGTATTTTGCAGTGATTGTTTCGAGATTAATTGCGCTGCAATATATTCCTCATGCACCGAAAAATTCACAAGATTAATCTTTAATCCTGTTACAGCATTACAACTGCGTTATTTTTCACGTTTTATATACTTTTGTTTGAGTTTTTCTTGTTTTGAACTCGCTTTTGTTCACATTAAGTGAATGTCTTATTTGACCTATAGGTCTGTCATGATCATTAAAATAATATGGGTGAATTATGTCTTCCAAGACTCCTTCGCAGTTTGCGAATGTGAATCCAAATGTGTTTTTTAGCACAGTCATTATTATCGCAATTTTCTTAGCAATTGTGATAATTGCCCCAAGCTCGTTTGAGTTTTTAACTCAACAACTGAAACAGTGGATCACTGACTCGTTTAGTTGGTTCTATGTATTATCAGTCGCCGTTTTCCTTATTCTACTGATTTACATCGCCTGTTCGGACAGTGGGAAAATCAAACTCGGACCTGATCACAGCCAACCTGAATATAAAAATGGTTCGTGGTTTGCCATGCTATTTACGGCAGGTATGGGGATTGGTTTGATGTTTTTTGGTGTGGCTGAACCTGTCATGCACTATGTCAGTCCGCCGAGTGGTGATCCTGAAAGTGTCGCCTCAGCTCAACAAGCATTAAGAATTACCTTTTTCCATTGGGGGCTTCATGCATGGGCAATTTATGCCTTGGTGGGTTTAGCTCTAGCGTATTTTGCGTATCGACATAATTTGCCTTTAAAAACACGTTCAGCACTTTATCCTATTATCGGTGAACGGATTCATGGCCCTTTGGGCGATAGTATTGATACTTTTGCAACGATTGGAACTGTATTTGGTGTCGCGACTTCATTAGGTTTTGGGGTAACGCAAATTAATTCAGGCTTGCATTATTTATTTGGGATAGAACAAAGTACAAATATCCAAGTTGGACTTATTATATTTGTCAGTATTTTGGCATCTTTATCTGTTTTTCTAGGACTCGATAAAGGAGTGAAACGCCTTTCTGAATTAAATCTAATTCTCGCTTTAACCCTTCTTGCTTTTGTATTTATTGCAGGGCCGAGTATCTATCTGTTACAGACCACGATTCAAAATACAGGTTCTTACATCTCAAATTTATTTGCGATGACTTTTAATCTTTATGCCTATCAACCCAATGGTTGGATTGGAGGATGGACAATCCTTTATTGGGCATGGTGGATTTCATGGTCTCCATTCGTGGGAATGTTTATCGCACGAGTATCAAGAGGACGAACAATTCGTGAGTTTATTGTTGGTGTATTACTGATTCCTACAGGCTTTACTATTATTTGGATGGGCTTTTTAGGAAATGCGGCACTTTTTAGCATCATGCAAGAAAGCAATACCAATTTAATTCAGGCGGTACAGTTAGACTCTTCGGTCGCATTATTCGAATTTTTAAATCATCTTCCATTCTCAGGAGTTTTAAGTTCTGTTGCCACGCTTTTAGTGATACTTTTTTTCGTTACCTCAGCTGATTCGGGTGCATTGGTGACGGATTATCTCACCTCAAAAACCGAAAATTCACCGACTTGGCAACGTTTGTTTTGGACTATCTTGATGGCGCTATTGGCGATTACGCTTTTACTCGTCGGTGGTCTAGCCGCATTACAGTCATCCATTATTATGAGTGCATTGCCTTTTACGATTGTGATGTTGTTGATGAGTTGGGGGCTTTTAAAAGCATTGAATTTGGATGTAACCAAAACTCGAGCTATCCAAGAGGCACGTATCACACCACGCGCAATCAACAACCCACGAAGTTGGCAGCAACGTTTAGGATTGATTATGCATTATCCACATACAGAACAAGAGGTGAAAAATTATATTGCTAATGATGTTCGCAATGCCTTTGAAAGCATTCAACGAGAATTCAAACGTCGACATTTAGAAGTTGACATTCAGGAGACTGAACAGGGTTTGCAGCTACATGTTGACCATCAGCATGAAATTAACTTTATTTATAAAGTCATATCACATGCAACGCTTCCACCGAGTTTTATGCTCGGTCGATCTGAGATCGACGATTCTTCATATTTCCAAGCCGAAGTGTTTTTGCGAGAGGGTGGTCAAAACTATGATGTAATGGATTGGACGCAAGAAGATTTAATTCAGGACATTATTGATC
>NZ_MELG01000032.1:53873-54281 GCF_001767535.1 Acinetobacter sp. GWC1_38_13
TTCTTAAATATTGTACGAACGACAACTTCCTAGCCCTCAAAAATAATTTCCTGAGAGATTAAAATAACGGCTTCAAAGTAATTGAAGCCGTTATTTTATTTTGAATGAATTAAATTTGAGCATTATTGAACTTTAAGAAATATTTTCTAACGCAGGATGTTGTCTAAAATACAGACTAAATATAAAAATAGAGCTAGTTTTTTGTAGATAATTAAAACAAATTTTTAATAAAATTATTAAATTACAGTAACTTGGATTTATTGAGTTCGTTTTTTCTTATAATTAATAAATTTTAAATTATATAAATCAGTAGATTAGATAAGTTAAAGTTTAAAAATAAAACAACCAAATAATTAAATTTTTAAAATCACTTGCAACCATACTGAAATACTGTAGAATGCACATCCA
>NZ_MELG01000033.1:0-1173 GCF_001767535.1 Acinetobacter sp. GWC1_38_13
CCAAAGTATTTCCATATGATTACTGTATGGGCTGGCTTATGTTTATTCAATATGCATTGTTGTTCTATCGTTCCAGCAACATAAGTCAACATATCACCGCATTGACTTTCATTGCTTCTAAATTCTATCCAACTTTCAGGACTTATATAAGTATTTATTTGCCAATAAAAAATATTCGATTGATCTCCACATCCATCTCCAGAAACACCAATGCCACACCAGAAAGGTTTAAACTCTGTAATAGTAATATCAAAACCTAAATCACTTGCAAGATCTATATAAGATTGTTTATGTAATCCTCCTTCTGTAACAAATTTAGCGAAAGCAGCATTTCTTCTTTGAGAAATAGAACTTGCAACATCCGTACACTCATCTGGCAACCCAAGATCTCTCTCATGGTCCGTGAGAAGATCAGATGTCTTCCTTGTATCTCTCTCTATTAAAAGTTCTTCACTTCTTAAATCTATTCTTACAAGTTCTTCTGCATGAGCATTAGATAATTTGTATAATATTCCATTTGTATCTCTTGACCATGCGCGACCAGTAGGAAATAAATTTAAGAACATTTTTAAGTATTCGGAAACTGAATATGGCATTAATAGTCTCCAAAAGTAATTGTACCAATAGCGTGTATTTGATTTGTCAATGCAGTAATATCAGCAACAGGAATAGCAAGTGAAAAATACTCTAAATCAGAAACTCTTCCAAGTGCGCTTTGTATATCTGAAACATATATAGTTTCACCAGGGCCGCCTTCTCTATCAATTAAATCTTGAATTTCAGACTCTATACTTGATTGAATAGCAGATGTATTTGGATATATATTTACTGTTATATTAATTGGTAATTCTGTCAAAGTAATCATGAATAATCCTGGTTCTGCCGTTACTGGTATTCCAACTGTTCTGCCGGTAGCAGGGTCTTCATGTTCTACAAGATATGCTCTTACAAGTGCAACATTGGCAGCACTTGGAATATATGGAGAAATATCATCCATTACAAAAGCACAACCAACAGTACCAACACCATTATAAGAAGGAAAAACCCATGCTCTTGTTACGCCGGTATATTCAAGCATCCATCTCCAATAATCATAAGAACAACCACCATAAGGAGGAAATTGTTTTCTAAGAAGTATTCTTTCTCGAAAATCATCATCTGTTTCTTCATCTG
>NZ_MELG01000033.1:1179-3317 GCF_001767535.1 Acinetobacter sp. GWC1_38_13
CAGTCAATCCGCCAGTTCCAACTGTCGCTTGAGAATTTACTCCCGATATTGGAGATATAAAAGATAAGATAGCGCCTGAATCTTGATTTCCATCTTCCCCACCTTCTGCTGCTGTAATATCAATAGATAAGTTTGCTCCAACAAAGATAGATTCGATATCAGACGTATATAGAATACCACTTGAAGTTTGAAACTCCGTATTTATAGGAATAATAATTCCAGCACTACCAGTTAAAGTTAACGATCCGGTAGCTTTACTTGCAGCATTTCTATTTATTCCATATTCATCTGCTATTGATTCTAATCCTTCTACATCTGCTGTAGTTGCAAATAATTGTTCCGCCTGAAAACCTAAATAACTATATAACAAATGAGCAACGCCAGCATATACTCTTGCAAGAACTTTCAAAACACTTCTGCGAAGTAAAGATTGGCCATTTGTGACATGGGTTTCTATATCGCTTTGAATTCTATCTACTAATTCTGTTAGTGTTGGTCTTGTAAAAGGCATAAGATAATTCTCCTGATTAGCCTACCACGTTATTGGAGCACCATGCCACGTCGCAACAGCACCTTGATAACTACTACCAAATAAAGCAATTTGTGTTGTCTCTGAATTATTTGTTATTATAGTAATAACTTCATTTTCAAAAGAAACAGCGATTACTGTTCCGCTTATCAAATGTATTTTTACACCAATTGCCAATCTATCACTACCAACATCGCCTTGACGTTCTGTTTCTACTTCTATTTTTGAAGCCATTCCATCTTCTATCATCCATTGTAAAGACTCTTCAACATATTGTTTAGCTCTTGTTACAATAGATGGAATCGTTTTTGATCTTTCTAACAACCACAATCTCGATCCTATTCTATCATTGTCTACTTCTGGAGAAGCTAAGTCTCCCCACCATCCGCGTTTATCTTTACTATTTGAATCAGGTAATTCATCATCGTTTAATGCTCTTCTATCTGTAAAAAGAGAAATCAAAACACTTGATGCAAAACCAGCTTCAGATTCAAGATCACCATTTAAATAAGACATATCAGCTTCAAAAAGAATATCACTCCAACTAAGTTTAATTTCTTCTGCCATTATACGCCTCTCACATTAGCAGTCATATTTCCAGAATTCAAAAGAGTATTTGGAACCGCTGTTACTGAACCAGTTTCATTATGTGTATGATTGTTGAAAACTGTAACTATATCACTTGTCGCTAATGTTTTTCCAGCTCCAGCAATACCGCCAAGAGTAACAGAAGGAGCATTTAAAACAATTACAGCAGCAACAATTTGTTTATTAGTAGTAATTGTTTCTGTATCATTCGCGGCATTCTTTGTTTGGTCACCAGTTATTGTAATTTGTTTGCTGCCGGATATTGTTTCTGTTTTATCTCCACCTAATATTTCTACTTTATCTTGACATTTTATCTCAATTTCATTCCCATTTTTTAAATGTATTCTATGGTTAGGAGAAGACTGATCTTCATCTGTATAAATTGCAACTTCTCCTTCCGCTAAATCTGTAGGTCTATATCTCCTATCGTGTACACACAAAACAATTCCGTGCGATCTATTACCGTTTATAAATCCAGCTATCGCTTCAGCCCCGGTTAATGGATAAGTACTAAAACCATATTCTTCAAATCTTTCAACATTACTCGATACTTCATCTGCAAGCAAACTCAACTGCAATAATTGAGTACTTTTTGAATTATCAATATAGGTAACAATAGCTCTACCTATCAACATATAAATTTGACGTTTGATAGGTGCAAGTATTCTGGATAAAGAATTTATCATTAGTCTCCAATCAATGAACTAATATCAATATCGTCATTTTCGCCTTTTATCTTTTCAGCCATACGAATTAACTGATATGTTTTTGGATCAACAAGATTTATTTCTGTAGTCTTTCCCCATCCATTCAATCGAAAAGTAACAGAAGAAGAGAGAAAAGAACCATTTACTTTATTGATTTTATCATTAACAGAATAAAGAGCATTTAACGGCCAAGGCGTTCCATCTTTTTGCAACCAATCATTCAAAACATATTTATATGATCTTGATTTTCCAGCCCTAACCATAGATTCCCAATCTGCTCTTTTTTGGCATCCTGCATGATTTGTTTTATCTTC
>NZ_MELG01000033.1:3326-5781 GCF_001767535.1 Acinetobacter sp. GWC1_38_13
GTTTCAAGTTCATGAACTGGATCGCCTGTATTAGAACCTTTTACTATATATCTACTAAATCTTTCAGTATTGCTTTGATAAGAATTGCCAGCTAAAACGTTTTTACCTGTTTCAATTGCAGTTGTCGCTTTTCTTTCAGATGCAGCCCTTGTCATTGTGAGTTTGCCGTCTCCATAACTAACAGGAAGAAAAGCAAATTCACGCATTAGTCTTGATAGAGAATCAGCAATAGTATCGCCTTCTCTTATTTTGAAAGACAGCTTTCTTTCATCTGCTGTACTTCTAACTGTATCATCTACAACAACAGATATACCAAAAGGAGAAACTAAACTTTTAACCAAATTTTCTACTGTTTGATTTAACCATTCTCCTGTTTTTCCTTCTTCCCAATAAGAACAATCTACGACATCGCCAAGTTTATCTCTCCCTCTTATTTGGAGAACATGATTTGAATTGTCATAATTTTTATCTATCTCTTCTATATATCCAGTTATCAATCTATGATCATTAATTTGAACTATTGCTTCTTCTCCCATGCCAAAATCAAAAGAATCAATTTGATTAGGATATTTTTCTGTATAAGAAAAAGCAAAAGACGAAGCAAGTTGATCCAGAGATTGAGATATCTCAAGTTCTTTCCAGCCAGAAAATTCTTTACCGTTCACATTTAATACTATTTCGTTCATACAGATAACATCTTTATTTTATCTTTTGCAAAACCAGGATGTTTTAAAGTCGGTTGATTTCTTTTATATATCTCTTCATCTCTTGATATGTCTAAATATTGATCATAAGCTAAATGCAAAATTGTTGTTGTATCTGGCGGCGCTTCTTTTTCTATTTCATATGGAAGAGATATAAATTTCTTCTTTATAGCTTTTGCAAATTCACTTCTTAAATTTTCTACTTCTGAATATATATTTCTATTATCAACATAAATACCATAACTCTTAAATGGATCGCTTGCAGACTCATCTCCAAGTTTCAGAAGCATATAATCAATGCTATTTATAATAGAAGTTTTGATAGATTCCACATCTGCCATACTTCTATATTCAGAACGAATAGCAGAGCGAACAGCGCCAGCTAAATACATGGACTTAACCATGTTGACAAAGGCAAGTCTATTTGCTGCTTGTCTTGCTGTCGAAGCAGTTGTAACGGTAATATTTTTAAGAGAACCAGCACCAGAAATACTTGCATCAAAAGCGGTACCAAAACCAGTAGCATCGCTTACACCAGTAAGACCAAGCAAAGACAAAGTCATAGAACTGCCAAGAATTTCGTCTATTTTATCTCCTGTAGTAGAAAGTCTACTGTTTAAAATTTGACCACTACACTGTCCTATGATCTTCCCAAGATAACCAGTACCAACAACATTCGCCATTTCTAAAACACTATCAACACAATCAAAAACAAGAGCGCCTACTTGACAAGGATAACGAACTGCTTCAAGCATTAATTCTCTTGCATCATCAAAAGTAGATTTAACGGATTCCAAAGAACTTCCAGAAGCATTCCTTATCGAATTTATCTTGTTTTTAGCAATAACAACATAAGAGTCAAAATCTTCAAGCATTCCAGATATACTAAATGACGGAGCATCATCTAAAGTATATTGATCGTGAAAAGAATCCAGTGTAGCATTTGTAAGTTTTTCTGCTGCTAAATCTATGGCTCTTGAAGTATCAATTGATTCTTTAGGAAATATTGGTTCACCAGTTACTACAAAAGTCATAGTAAAGCGAGCAATACCACCTTCACTAAATATCTCCCTTATCCTTGCTTTACCTACTAAAGAGACATACTTTTCACCAAGATATGGATGAACTAATGCTCCTGGTCCTGATTGCTTTAAAGCAGATATGAGAGAATTTCTTTCAGTAAAATAATCATAATCTTGTGTAAATTCATTATACTGCGCTAATATATATCCTTCTATTGTAAATTCATCCGCATCAAGACCTAAGTCTTCTATATATGGTTCATCTTTAAACGGATATTGATGAACAACATTTCTTCTACCTATAGAATATTCATGAGAAAAGACATGAAATCCTATACCTCTAAAAGATGCTGGCTGTAAATTATCTCTCCAACTCATATTCTAATACCCATATCCAAGTTGTGAACCAAGCATATAATCATTCAATATTTTAAGACCAAAATCCATATCTTTTTCTACTTTGTCTATTTGAGCATTTGTTCCTTGTTCTGCTTGTAGCCTAATAGTAATATCTGCTTTTGAATGACTTGGCGCTAAATTACTATCGAGAGAATGTGTTGATGCAAGACCATCATTAGATTTTGGCCAAAGCATATCAGATAGTTTTTGAGAAGTTCTATATGCTGCCGTTCCCATTGCTACTGGATTAAAAGCATTCATTTTACTTGCAAATTTTGCAAGATTAAAAAGGTCTTTTATAGATTCTATCTTTTTTGGAAGTTTATCTAT
>NZ_MELG01000034.1:0-15285 GCF_001767535.1 Acinetobacter sp. GWC1_38_13
CGAATGTTGAGTTTTGCTGAAAAATATATACGTGACACTTATGCCGATGTTTTGAAAATTAATCTTTATGTACTTAGTGTGCGTAAAGAACTTATTGAATATTATGAACGTAGAGGATTTAATCGCACTGGTATTGTTGATGATTATCCAATAACTGCGGAGGTAGGAATACCATTAATCCCAGTAAGTCTAGTTGAAATGACTAAAAGAATTAGGTGAGTGGTTCGTGTGTCTAAAGTGATTTGATTGTAATTACGTTATGTGGAAAAAGAGGAAGTATTAACTTCCTCTTTTAATATTGATAAATTAATTACCTAACCAAATAAAATATCCCAAAAGCATTAAAGGCCATGCGATAAAAGGGCTAAATAACCATTTCCATAACCAAAATCTAGGTACAAATCCTACACCATGAATAAAACCACCTGAAATCCCAATCATGACTAACATGAGTATGCTGTGATTATAGTGACCATTTTCATCTAGCATGAGTGCAGGATGGACTAATAAAATTGCAGCAAGAGGCAATGCCAACAAAAAGGAAACGGTCATTGCAACAATTTGCGCTTTACTATTCTTTGGTGTTGACATGACTTGAGCCATTTTATTATTCCTCATCTAAGTCTTGGTGATGTTCAATATAGAGTGCACTAAGTACACCAGCAAAACATGCCATCAAAACGCCTAGTATCCATGCAAAATACCACATTTCACATCTCCTGATTAATACAAACTATGAGAGTTTTCTTCAATATGTTTGTTGGTGATGACACCCCACATTTTGTAGTAAGACCAAGAGGTATAGATCAAAATGATAGGTACGAAAATACAAGCAGCTACTGTCATCACACCCAGTGTTTTATGACTAGAAACAGCATCCCACATGGTTAAGCTTGATGTTGGATCAATACTTGACGGCAATAAGAATGGGAACAATGAAAAACCTGCTGTTAAAATTGCACCAACAATCATGAGGCTTGTACCTGTAAAACTAGCTGCTGCTTTATGTTTTGCTGCGCTAATAATGACCAGTAAAGCTCCAAGAATTGCGGCAATAGGTGCTGCCATCGTGATTGGGTAAGTTGAATAATTATTTAACCAACCATGATTTGCATTTGTAACTACATCTTTTGCAAGTGGGTTTAATGCCGCATTTGTATCTACTGCCACTGCATAACTATAGCCTGAGATATTTCCAAAGAATAACCATGCACCTGCAGCCAAAAAGCATACTAGGAATACAATTGCCATGATTTGAGTTGCTTTGGCTGAGCGATTGTGAAGATCACCATCTGTACGCAACATTAACCATGCACCGCCATGTGCAGACAGCATGCTTAAACTCACTAAACCACAAATAAGTGCAAATGGATTCAATAATGCAAAGAAACTACCTGTATATTGAGAACGTAGAGTTTCATCTAGTGTGAATGGTACACCTAAGAATAAATTACCAAATGCAACACCAAATACTAGCGCTGGAACAGCCCCACCAATACACAATCCCCAGTCCCAAGAGTTACGCCATTGGGTGTTTTCTAACTTAGAGCGATAATCAAATCCAACGGGTCTGAGGAACAAGGCAAATAGTACTAATAATAGCGCCCAATACATTCCTGAGAATGCGACAGCATATACCATTGGCCATGCAGCAAAGAGCGCACCACCAGCAGTAATAAACCAAACTTGGTTGCCATCCCAGTGTGGTGCAATCGTATTGATCGCAGCGCGGCGTTCTGAATCAGTTTTTCCTACAAATGGCATCAATGCCATAGAGCCCATATCGAAACCATCGGTGAGGGCAAAGCCAATGAGTAGTACACCAACTAAAACCCACCAAATAATTTTTAGGAGTTCATATTCGATCATGATTGAGCCTCCTTAGTGTTTGCAGCTAGTTTCTCAAAGTGATATTTACCAGTATGCAAAGAACTTGGACCTAAACGTGCAAATTTGATCATTAAGTACATCTCGATAATGAGCAATACAGTATAGAAAGCAGCTAGGGCGATAATTGAACCCCATACATCACCAGCACTCACACTAGAAGCAGAAAGATGTGTAGGTAAGATTTCACCAATTGACCACGGTTGACGACCACCTTCTGCGACATACCAACCCGTTTGTGCTGCAATCCAAGGTAGTGGTAAAGCAAATAATGCAAATTTAAGTAACCAAGGTTTATTCTCTGCATTACGTTTAGCCACAGCCCAAGTTGCAAGAATGAAGAGCAAGAGCATTAGGAAGCCTGAAGCAACCATTGCACGGAATGAGAAGAACAGTGCTGCTACGTTTGGAATAGTGTCTTTTGTTGCTGCCTGAATATGAGCTTCAGTTGCATCAACAACGTTTGGTGTATATTTTTTCAATAATAGACCGTAGCCAAGATCTTTTTGATTTTGCTCAAAAGATGCTAGCAATTCTGGAGAGCGATCACCAGCACGTAATTTTTCCAACTCGCTGTAAGCAACCATACCATTACGGATACGGACTTCATGTTCTTTCATGAGGTCATGTAAGCCTGTAACCTGTTTATCCGTAGAACGAGTAGCGATGATACCCATCACATAAGGGATTTTAATCGCATAGTCTGTACGCATCTCTGCTTGGTTCGGGATACCAAATAGAGTGAAAGCAGCAGGCGCAGGTTCTGTATGCCATTCAGCCTCAATCGCAGCGAGTTTAGTTTTTTGGACGTCACCTAACTCATAGCCTGACTCGTCACCAAGTAAGATGACTGAGAGTGTAGATGCTAGACCGAAGATCGCAGCAATAGCGAATGAACGACGTGCAAATGGTAGATCACGTTTCTTTAACAGATAATAGCTTGAGATTGCCAATACAAAGATTGCGCCAGTGACATAACCAGCAGAAACAGTATGTACAAATTTTACTTGAGCAACTGGGTTGAAAATCAAAGCGCCGAAATCAACCAATTCCATACGCATGGTTTCGTAGTTAAAGGCTGCACCAACAGGATTTTGCATCCAACCGTTTGCGATCAGAATCCATAGCGCAGACATATTCGAACCGATTGCCACTAACCAAGTTACACCTAAATGCTGGACTTTAGATAAACGATCCCATCCAAAGAAAAACAGACCGATAAAAGTGGATTCGAGGAAGAAAGCCATTAAGCCTTCGATGGCAAGTGGTGCACCAAAAATGTCACCTACATAGTGAGAGTAATATGCCCAGTTCGTACCAAACTGAAACTCCATTGTTAAACCAGTGGTAACACCTAAGGCAAAGTTAATCCCGAAGAGTTTTCCCCAGAATTTGGTCATATCTTTATAAATCTCTTTGCCAGAAATCACATATGTGGTTTCCATAATGGCAAGAATAAACGCAAGACCTAAAGTTAGAGGGACGAAAAGAAAGTGATACATTGCGGTCATTGCGAATTGGAACCGCGAAAGATCGACCACGCTTTCAGAAATCATCAACGTGTCTCCTGATTGTTGGACATGTCGCCAGCAATACGCTCAGCGACTTCATTGTTAAAATCTTTGGGAATTGTTGGGGCATCAAACCAGATATTTTTAATCACAAGTAAAATCACAACTTTAATAATAAGAATGATTGTGATTTCACGGATTAATTTCCGATTAGGATCTTGAGAACTCGTGTTCATAGAACTTAGCCTCATATTTAAAAGATATAAAACATTATTAAATAAAATTTATTAAAAATAAACCTTTAGGATGGTTTAAATAAATATAAACAATAAAAATTATTAAAAACAACTATTTATGAGTATTTTTGATTAATTTTAATTCTAATTATTATCCAACTAAATTAATTGGTTTTTATCATTTTAAACTTGATTAAAACAGTTGTGATTTAATAATTTTATTCTGATTAAAAAGGTTTGATTTAATGTTAATTAATTTAATCTAAAACCAAGTAAAATAGTATGATAATAAAATATCTAGTATTTACATATGCTTATAAAGTCACTTACATAAATAAATAAAATTAATGATGAAACAGTACTAAAACCTAGTGTAATTGTAGAGTTTATTGTTGAAATTGTGATGCAATTCGCTATATACGCTTTTAGCTAAACTAGAGTGATAGGAGGGCTGATCTAAACGACAAATATTGTTACTCTTTTTGTAACTGTTTGTAATTTTTGATCGTTTGGTGAGCGTTTTGCTTTTGATAAGAATGAAAAATTAATCAGGCGTAAAAAGTTTGTTCGAAATAGATATTTTTTTTGCCAAATAATGAGAGTTGGATTTTCGGCTAATGAGTAGAACCTGAGACTGTAACTCCAGTTCACCGTATTCTGGCTCAACCTGAACATAATAAAGTTGTCCAAATTCATCTCTTACACGCGCTTGTGCTGAAAAACCAGGACGCGCGTTCCCTGTTGAAATGGTTGCTAAGCGACCAACAAGATTTGAATGAGTGTGGGTAACCTTGGGTTTGATGACCTGATCCAGACAGTGAATCATAAAAACGGTAAAGAATATGTCGATGACTAAAGCTGGAATGAATAAATAGTAAGGTGAAATAAAATAGTGTTGAAGTGCAAAAAAGGATAGTTCAAGAAAGTAGCCGGCAAAACTAAAGTTAATCAGTAGGAACACTACGATTAAATATTTTGAGAATTTAACATCTAAAAGAGGTGAGTTCAGTAACCATTCTGGTGTTAATTTCTTAACTAAAGAACTTGGACGTAAACCTATAAAAATCCCAATAGTTTCCGCTATGCTGAGAAAAATCAGAGCCACAACACTCATGTGAAATGGCATAAGATAATAATTAAGAAAAAACTCAGTCATAGCAGAAGTCTTATTGCGTATTAATCAATATAAATACCACCATCAGAGTGGACTTCCAAATTTACCTTCTGAAGATGTTCACCTAGGCATGGACCTGAAATACATTCGCCAGTTTCAACTGAAAATAAAGCTCCATGGGTTGAGCATTGAATGTATTCACGATCTTGATCCAAGAATTGATTTTCTAAGTATTCCAGTTCAGTTTGTAAGTGTGGACAAATGTTTTGATATGCATAAAAACTTCCATCTTTTTGTGTAATAAAAATGGTTGTTCCCTTCATGGTGTCAAATGCACGTGACTCACGTTCTGGTACTTCCTCAGTCATGCAAATTTTTTCCATCTTAAGCACATTCCTGTTGAGCATTTTTAAATTGTTCAAAAAGTTTAGCGTAGTTTTCTACACTTAAACGAGGACCAAATTGAGCGACAACTTCACTTGATATCAAGATTGCGAGCTGTGCTGCTGCATCCAGTGAAAGTCCAGCGTTAATTGCATATAAAAACGCGCCCGCAAAGGCATCACCAGCACCATTTGTGTCTACAGCATTCACATGGCGACCTGCAACATGAAATTGATTTGCAGGATCAATAATGACTGCGCCATTTGCCCCTTGAGTAATCACGATATGTTGGTTGTTAGTTTTTAAAGCCTCGATTGCTGCATCGAGCGTTTCAGTGTTCGTGAACATACGTGCTTCTTGTTCATTACAGAATAATAAATCTACACCATCATCCATTAACTCTTCGAGACCTTGACGTGCATATTGCACCATCGCAGGATCTGAAAGAGAAAGGGCGATTTTAACACCATGTTCTTTAGCAAGAGCACGAGCTTGTTTGACAGCAGCTCTTGCTGTATCGCTCGTAGATAAATAACCTTCTATATATAGCCATTTAGCAGTTTTTAAGGGTTCAAAATCTATTTGTTCAGCAGTCAATTCTGCTGTGATGCCTAGAAAAGTGTGCATTGTACGTTCAGAATCAGGGCTAATCAGTACCATGCAGGTACCTGTAACACCATTGCTGATTGACTTACTTGTTGTTGTGATCCCAGCTTCATTTAGTCCATTTAAATAAATAGAACCTAATTCATCGTTACCTACACGGCAGCCATAAAAAGCTGAACCACCTAATGCACTGAAGGCTACAGTTGTATTTGCTGCAGAACCACCACTTGCCTGACCTTTATAAGTTTGCGTTTTTTGTAGCTGTTGAAAAAGAGCTGTTTGTGTTTCACCATCGGTCAACTGCATCGTACCTTTTTGCAAAGCATGTTCTGTTAAGAACTCATACGAAACTTTAAATTCTTGGTCAATGAGCGCATTACCAATTGAAAAAAGATCAACAGTTGCCATGTTTGTCATCACAGTTAAAAATCAAAACATGAAGTTTACACGAATGCTCAAGATTACAGTAGTTTGTTGAAGAAAATTCACTTCATTTACGGTGAGCTTTCCATGCTTATTATTTTGAATGTTCAAGGACTGGAATTAAAAAATATCTGACATCAATTTTATGTCACTCGCTGCATTTTTCTACAAAAACATAGTAATTTACATGGATATCTGTAGGGATTGTTCGGTAGACTCAGTATCATAAATTGTAATCATTTTATTAGATAATTGGAGAACTCATGACTGTCGATGTTTCTGAAAGCATTAATCAAACTATTCATCCTGCGTTTCAGCTATTACGTCAACACCATGTAGAAGCACTTGATATTCAAGTATCTGAATATAAACACAAAGTGACAGGCGCAATTCATTACCATTTGGCGACTTCACACGATGAAAATGTCTTTTTAGTTGCGTTTAGAACTCAGCCAATGGATTCCAAAGGTGCTGCACATATTCTTGAACATACTGCATTATGTGGTTCAGAAAAATTTCCTGTACGTGACCCATTCTTTTTAATGATCCGTCGCTCATTAAATACATTTATGAATGCATTTACAGCCGCAGATTGGACAGCATATCCATTTGCCACTCAAAATAAAAAGGACTTCCAAAACTTATTGTCTGTTTATTTAGATGCTACATTTGCTGCAAATTTAAATCCTTTAGATTTTGCGCAAGAGGGTATTCGTATTGAGTTGGAAAATGATCAGGCAGTCTACAAAGGTGTAGTCTTTAATGAAATGAAAGGTGCAATGAGCTCACCTACAGATCAACTTTATCATCAACTTGCTCATCATTTATTTCCTGAAACTACCTATCATTACAACTCTGGTGGTGATCCAAAGGATATTCCTGATCTAACGTATGATCAGTTAGTTGATTTTTACAAAACTCATTATCACCCAAGTAATGCCGTATTTATGACCTTTGGTAATCAAAGTGCTTATGATTTACAAGAGCAATTTGAAACTTTAGCGCTTCATAAGTTTTCTAAAGGTACAACTTTATATTCAAAACCAGAAAAGCGACTCACAGCTCCACTTGAGGTGATTGAGAATTACGCGGTTGATAGTGAAGATTTGAAAGATAAAACTTATCATGTTTTATCTTGGTTGTTGCCTGAAACAAGTGATATTAAATTGCGTTTAGGTATGCGCTTGGTTGAAGGTATTCTTCTTGAAAATTCTGCTTCACCATTACGTCACTATTTGGAAACTTGCGGATATGCACAATCAACTGGTCCGTTGATGGGGGTTGATGATAGTAACTTTGAAATGACTTTCTATTGTGGTGTTCAAGGCTCAAATCCAGAGCACGCAAATGAATTCCGTGATGGTGTGTTAAAAGTTTTGAATGATGTTGCTGCTAAACCAGTTGATACGGATTTAGTCGACGCGATATTGCATCAAATCGAATTGCATCAACGTGAAATTAATGGTGATGGAACACCATACGGACTTAGCTTGATCTTAAATGGTTTAGGTAGTGTTATTCATCATAATGATCCTGTTCACGTTTGGGATGTCGATTCTGCGATAGAACAAGTCAAAGAAGAACTCAAAGATCCAATGTGGCTATCTAATTTAATTCAAACGCATTTGTTAGATAATCCACATCGTGTACAAATGACGCTGGTACCAGATGCCACTAAATCACTCAAAGAACAACAAGCTGAACAAGCGCGTTTAGCTGAAATCACTGCAAATCTAAATGATGAACAGAAGATTGAGATACAAAAGCAAACTGAAGCTTTAAAGCAGCGTCAGGATACACCTGATGATTTAGATTTATTACCAAAAGTTGGTTTGGAAGATATTCCAGCAGAGTTGCAAATTGTAAAAGGTCAATTACGTGAGATCATTTCAAATGGATTAGACACTCCATTGAATCTCTATCACGCTGGAACTAATGGTATTTACTATCAACAAGTTTTAATCCAAATCCCAAATGAAATTGTGCAATCGCCATATTTTAATCTGCTTTCAATTTTGATGGGCGAGGTTGGTGCAGGAGAATATGATTATTTAGAACTTCAACAAATTCAAACAGCCGTCAGTGGAGGTTTGGGTATGGGAGCTTCATTACGAAGCAAAGTTGATGATAAAGATCGTATCAGCGCATGGTTAACTTTAACGACCAAATCACTTACTCAAAAATTAGATGCGATTCAATTGTTGAAGTTAGCATTTGAGAAACTAAGATTTGATGAAAAAGATCGAATCATTGAGCTGTTACAACAACGTAAAACACGCTGGCAATCTCGTTTATCAGGTTCTGGGCATAGTTATGCTATGCAGACCGCTTCACGTCAAATGAGCGCATTGGCACGCCGTGATTATCATAATACGGGTTTAGGTGCATTAAACTGGTTAAGTGATTTAGTGGCTAAAATCGATAATGATGAAGCAGCTTATCAGGCATTAATCGATGAGCTTAAGGCAATTCACCGAAAGCTTTTACAAGCACCAAAACAGTTCTTATTAGTTTGTGAAGAACATCATTCAGACCGTTTAGTGGAAGAAATCCAAAATGTCTGGGATAAGTTAGATGTCAGCAAAGAACCCGTAACATTAACTACTGTGGACCACGTAGATACAAATTATGATAAAGCTTGGTTAATTCAGTCAAATGTTCAGTTCTGTGCATCCGCTTATCAAGCTGTAGATGTTGCACATGTTGATGCGGCTCCACTTATGGTATTAGCGGCATATTTGCGTAATGGTTATTTGCATAGTGCTATTCGTGAAAAAGGTGGGGCGTATGGTGGTGGAGCAAGCTATGATGGTAATGCCTGTGCTTTCCGTTTCTATAGCTATCGTGATCCTCGTTTAGCAGAAACCTTTAATGATTTTGAAGCGAGTATCCAGTGGCTATTAAATGCTGAACAAAAAGAACATCAACTTGAAGAAGCAATTCTTGGATTGGTGTCTGGTATGGATAAGCCTGGGTCACCTGCTGGAGAGGCAATAACGGCATGTTATGCATTACTACATGCACGCACACCAAAGTTCCGTAAACTTCTACGTGAACGATTATTGAATGTTACTTTAGCTGATTTACAAAGAGTTGCAAAAGAATATCTATTGGAGCAAAAACCTGTGAGAGCAGTAGTGGCTCCATTTGCTAAACGTGAGGAGTTACAAAACTTAGGTTTTGAAATTCAGCAAGTCAATTAAAAGAAAAATTGGAGACCGCTATGACGTTCAAAAAAATTGAACGTGCTCAATTGGAGCTAAGTATACTCGCTATACTTAGTTCTTTTGCTGCATCAAACACCTTTGCACAAGTCGCAGAACCTGCCACTCCAGCTACTGTCGAAGCATGTGTTGCATTAAGTTCGAGTGCAGACCGCTTGGCTTGCTATGACAGCATGTTTAAAGCTCCAACCGTCACTGAGCCACAGGTTGCAGAACCAATGGTAGCGGCTGCACCTCCCGTTAAATCAAAAGAGTTAGAAAAAAGCCCGCCTGAAAGTTTAAAAGATAAAGTGGTTCAAAAGGTCAGCGATTTGAATCTGATTGGCGCTGCTCCGAAATTTGATCCAAATGTATCTTTACTAGATCGACGTTGGGAGTTGTCTGAAGAGAGTAAACTGGGTGTTTGGAATATTCGTGCGTATCAGCCTGTTTATTTACTGCCAGTTTTTTGGACAAGTGATAAAAACGAATATCCAGAGAGTCCGAATCCAAATAACACAGTAACAGATAAGCAAAATTTGACTTCTTCTGAAGCTAAATTCCAGATTTCCTTAAAAACCAAAGCTTGGGAAAATATTTTCGGAAATAATGGTGATCTATGGTTGGGTTATACGCAATCATCACGCTGGCAAGTTTATAACTCAGAGGAGTCTCGTCCATTTCGAGAAACCAACTATGAGCCAGAAGCGAGTTTAATGTTTAGAACAAATTATGAACTTCTAGGGTTAAATGCACGCTTATTAGGTGTGACGCTGAATCACCAATCAAATGGTCGTTCAGATCCATTATCAAGAAGTTGGAATCGAGTTATCTTCAATCTTGGTTTTGAGAAAGATAATTTTGCTTTGATGCTGCGTCCTTGGTATCGAATTGAAGAAGATGTGAAAGATGATAACAACCCTGATATTAAAGATTATATTGGGCGCGGAGATTTGACAGCTTTCTACCGACACAAGGAAAATGATTTTTCACTTATGTTGCGCCATTCACTGAAAGGTGGTGATAAGTCACATGGGGCTGTGCAGTTTGATTGGGCATTTCCAATCAAAGGTAAGTTACGTGGTCATCTACAACTGTTTGAAGGCTATGGTGAGAGCTTGATCGACTATAATCATCGAGCAACATATGTCGGACTTGGCGTTTCTTTGATGAACTGGTACTAAATGAGTTTAGACATTCCTGATCCATTATTGCAGCTTGAGGCAAATTGTGGGGTTTTTGCAGTATGGTTGATTCTAAAGCAATATCAATCAAATATTGATATTGCTGAGCTTATTCAATTATGTCGGCATGATTACAACGAAGGAACCTTTCCTGACCCTGATATTGATGAAATTGAAAAGAAAATTTACTTAGAGGCGAAGCAACTTCAGATCCTAATTAGACCTGCTTTGACGTATGAGAAGATTCAGCAAGCCTATGAAGATGGCAAATTCGTTATTGTGTTTTATGACACATTAGATGGGGCGGGAAATCAGTCGTTGATCTATTCTATTGATGAGCAAGAAATTAGTTTTTGTGATCATTTTGAGGTTATGTCAAAGGCTGTATTCGAGCAACAATACCAAGCTGATGAAATTTGTCAGCAAGCTATCGTGGTCGAGCAGCCTTTAAACTTTTATCCAATCTGAATATTCGCATTTGCATGTTTCAAGCGGCTCTTTTTAGGGGTTGCTATGAGATATGCAAGGGTGAGTGGACCTAGTCGTCCTGTATACATAAGCAAGCTTAATACAAATAAACTACCGTCATGTAATTCGCCTGTCACACCACGAGAAAGTCCAACCGTACAAGCAGCTGAGACGACTTCAAACATCAAATCTAAAACATCTAATTTTGGTTCAAGCAGAAAAAGCGTAAAACACCCAATAAATACTAACATGCCTGTAATCGCAGCTACGGCTAAAGCTTTATAGGTCGTTTCATGAGAAACAGAGTGATTAAAAATACGAATTTCTTCGTTACGTCGTAAAAATGAAACAACAGTAAGTAATAAGATCACAAATGTTCCAACTTTTATACCGCCTGCAGTACTTAAAGAACCACCACCAATAAACATCAATAGCATAGTAAGTAGCGCGGTACTATGCTCCATTGCACTGGTATTGATGGTATTAAAACCTGATGAACGAGGAACAGTAGCCTGAAACCAAGAGTTCATCGCTTGTTCACCTAATGTCATTGGACCAAGTGTTAATGGGTTATTTGATTCTAAAAGCCAAATAAGAATAAAAGCGATAAGATTTAAAACAAGAATAGTGCTTAGTATAAGTTTGCTATTCGGTGTTAATTTACTCCATTTCTTATTCTGTTTTACATCAATTAGTACTAGAAAACCGATACCACCCAGCGTATAAAGCATACTAATCGTTAAGCAGATCAAATAATGACTTTGAAAGTTGATTAAACTATTGTCAAATAAAGAAAAGCCTGCATTGTTAAAAGCGGAAATACTGTAGAAAATCGAATAATACAATCCTCGCCCTACACCATACATTGGAATAAATGATGTACTCAGGATGATTACACCAATCAATTCAAATAATAAGGTATAAAGTACAACGCCTTTTGCTACGAATGTAACTTTAGATAAGCTTGTTTGCCCTAGGCTGTCTTGAGCCATCATTTGTTGTTTAAGACCTAATTTGGGTGCCAAACTGAGAGCAGCCAAAATCGCGAAGGTCATAAAACCTAAACCACCAGATTGAATCAATAATAAAATTATAACTTGTCCGAGATGGTTAAATGATTCATTTAAATTCACTACAGATAGACCAGTAATCGTGACCGCTGAAGTTGCAGTAAACAAAGCATCCATCCAGCTTAAGTTTCCTTTGTTTGCAATCGGAAGTTTAAGCAGTAATGTTCCAATAATGATAAAGCTTAAGAAGCCAATCGCGAGCAATGTCGGTGGGCTAAGATTAAATATCTTTTGCGAATTTATTTTTATGGTCATTTAGAGGAAGCATCCCGATAATTTTTTTAGATGGGTGAGTAATCCTTCTAATATGAGTACGTCACCTGTTTGTAAGGTAAAACTAGAGTCGATTTCATAAATAATTTGTTCATCACGTTTAAGTAGTAAAAGTTTGATATGAGGTTCTTGTTTGAGAATGCCTGATAGATTTACCTTGTTTAGTTTCTCATGCACAGGCACTTTAATGATGTAATGATCATGATCAAGTGCCATGTAACGGCTAACCATAGGATAGTTAAGCGCTTGTGCAACTCGAACACCCATGTCTTCTTCAGGATGAATAATTTTAGTAATATTTAAGTGAGAAAGAATTGTGTGATGAGCTTTGGTTTTAGCTTTTACTAAAATTTTTTCTACACCCAAATTTTTGAGGTTTAAAACACACAAAATACTTGCTTCAATATCTTCACCAATTGCGACAACAACGGCATCACAATTTTGAATATTCAATTCTTCTAGTACGTGCTCATCTGTAGCGTCAGCAATAACGGCATGAGTGATTTGATCAGCCAAATTTTCCACATTGCGCTTGATCGTATCAATTCCAATAACATCATGATTCAGTTTAGTGAGTTCTAATGCAACAGTCGCCCCAAAACTTCCTAAACCAATGACTGCAAACTGTGCCATAACAATCCTTAACTAAATGAAAAAAATATCTTTTTAACTATTTTAAGACGGAATAATTTGAGCGTGTGTAATCATTTGTGTGCAAAGAAAATCAACTTATAAAAATGCGATATTCAAAATAAAACCGACATATTTGTCGGTTTTAAATCAGATCAGATTTACTTATTTGAGGAAACGTTTATATCCAATATTATCGCTAATTTCAGCATATGGATATGTGATTTGCTCTAAAGTTTCAATCAGACCATCTGGATTTTGCTTCGCATCAGTTGCCTCTAAACCAACCAAAACACGACCTTCGGCTGCACCATGATTACGATAATGGAATAAAGTGATGTTGTGGGTTGGACCGAGACGCTCAAGGAAGGTTAATAGTGCTCCAGGTCGCTCAGGAAATTCAACACGGAATAGACGTTCATTTTCAATGTTAGCATGTCCACCGATCAAATAACGGATGTGAAGTTTAGCTACTTCATCATCAGATAAATCATCTACTTCATATTGCTGTTTCAGCATTTCATGAATTTCATGGCGTTCAATTTCACCACCTTTCAAGCTGATTCCGACAAACACTTGAGCTTGATTGCTATCACTTGCACGATAGTTGAACTCAGTAATGTTACGTCCTTGCAATGAACGGCAGAAATTCAAAAAAGCACCTTTCTGTTCTGGAATCGTAACAGCGTAAATTGCTTCACGACGTTCACCGAGTTCGGTGCGCTCAGCAATATAGCGTAAGCGATCAAAGTTCATGTTCGCGCCACACACAATTGAAACCATGTTCTTATTATTTAATTGGTGTTCAGCTACATACTTTTTGATACCAGCTAATGCCATTGCACCAGATGGTTCAACAATACTACGGTTTTCATCAAAAGTATCTTTAATGGCAGCGCAAATTTCATCTGTATTTACTGTCACGATATCAGGTTCTACGATAGGTCCGGAATTATCAGATTTGCGTAGACGAACCATTTCGAAAGGTAATTCGCCTATTTGTGCTACTGCTGTACCATCCGCAAATAAGCCAACATGAGGTAGAATTACACGTTCATTTGATTCTAGTGCTGCTTTTAAACAAGCTGATTCTTCGTATTCAACACCAACAACTTTAACATGTGGTGCAACTTCACCTAGATATGCTGCAACTCCAGCAATCAAGCCACCACCACCAACAGCAACAAAAACATATTCAACATCACGCCATTGACGCAATATTTCATTTGCTATGGTTCCTTGACCTGCAATGACCAATTCATCATCGTAAGGCGGAATGAAAACTAAACCTTCATCTTCTGCGCGCTGTTTGGCATATTTGTTCGCAACATCAAAGCTATCGCCGTGTAAAACGACCTGACCACCAAGATTTTTAACAGCCTGAACTTTAATATCAGGTGTTGTACTAGGCATAACAATGATCGCATGAATTCCTAGTTTTTTTCCTGACAGTGCAACACCTTGAGCATGATTACCCGCAGATGCGCAGATAACACCACGTTCCAATTGATCTTTTGGTAATTGACTAATTCTGTTATAAGCACCGCGTAATTTGAAAGAGAATACAGGCTGTAAATCTTCACGTTTAAATCGAATATTATTATTAATTTTTTGACTAATTCGTGGAGCTGCTTCAAGCGGTGTTTCAATCGCAACATCATAAACCGTTGCTTGTAAAATTTGTCGTACCACACGAGACAGCATGTTCATCTTCCCTATAACAGTTTAAAATAGTCAGTCATTGTAGCAAACCCCTGTGCATTTGCGCTGTTTTCTTGCAGCAAATGTCAAAATAGTTGAGTGAAGTCATGAGTCTATATGCAACCCAAGATGAAAAAAAACAAGCTGCGGCAAAAGCAGCTTTAAAGCATTTGCCTAAAGGCGGCATTTTGGGCGTAGGAACAGGAAGTACCGTTAATTTTTTAATTGATTTATTACCTGAATTGCAATTAGAAGCTGCAGTTGCGAGTTCAAATGCGACAGCAGAGCGCTTAGAAAAACTTGGCATCGAAGTTGTAGATATGAATTCAGTAGGTGGTCTAGATGCTTATGTTGATGGTGCAGATGAAATTGATCGTCATATGCACATGATCAAAGGTGGCGGTGCTGCTTTAACTCGTGAGAAAATTGTTGCTTCAATTGCGAAAAAATTTGTATGTATTGTTGATGACTCAAAGTGGGTTGAGCAATTAGGTCGTGAATTTCCTTTACCTGTTGAAGTCATTCCGATGGCGCGATCAGCTGTTGCACGTAAAATTGTAGCTTTAGGCGGTGATCCTGTTTATCGTGAAGGTGT
>NZ_MELG01000035.1:0-63014 GCF_001767535.1 Acinetobacter sp. GWC1_38_13
CATGCGATTTGGCCTAGTTATAAACCTCTCACTAAAACGCTTCAATTGCTGATAGAACTTTGGGCAACACAACAGCTTTAAAGGAAAAGAAAAAAGCCCGACATCCTGTCGGGCTTTTTCGTATTTCTTTCACTAGATACAACTCCTGTCATATCTCACATCCTGATGCTCAAACTTATTATTATTGTTTTATGTTTTGGAACTTCCTGTTCCTGATGAGTTCATATTAGGGAATTTAACTTAGGTTGAAAATGGGACATTGACGTTAATCGGTGTAGGAAATGGCTTACAGAATTAGTTTTATGTTTGGCAAGAAATATCAAACATGCTCAAAAAGCAGGCGACTTGTGTCTAAGTCAGTTTCTTTATCTTTTTTAGGACGGTATAAAAACCATTAAGGAACTGATTTAATATAATTTTTCCAATATGTGTTTCACATAACGCCCATTATGTTAAATGGATTAAAAATCAGTGGATATTTTACCTTTTTACAAATTAGTAGCTAAAATCACTTTAAAATTTAAACTTATAAGGAATTTAAAGTGCAAAGCCCTTTTTCTAAAATATTTATACTAAATATTTTCATAATGATAGGCAGTGTTTCGCATGCTATTGAAGTCAAACCATTCAAATCTATAAGAAATAATGATGGTCATCCAGAAAATATTTCTTTATATAAAATAACAAATAAATATAGTGATTTATATGTAAGACAATATCCATTCTCTATTGAGAACAGTAATCGCAATGCTGATTTTATTAGTGAGATAGATCCACAATGTGAAATCTTAGAAAAGATATATAAGCAGCAGACTACTTATGTTGTGACAAGTACATGTGGCTCATGGTTTGGTATGAGTAGCCCAGAAAGCCATTATTTTATATATGAGTTTAACGATCTAGCAAAATTAATTAAATCTGAAACTATTGAATTCAAAGAGTCATTAGATATTACTATTTCAGAGCTTAATTCAGGTATAAAAATAACATCAAGCCAAAGTCCCAAAACTGGGAAAAAATATGATTATGAATACAAAAATGGGAGCTTATATGACTTCTCAACATCTATGAATAGAAATTTAGTTTCAAAAGAAAATGATAGAATCTGTAAGGGATTCTATGATCAAGTTTATACTCAATTTAAGTATTCTTATGTACCAGGTATGAACAATCTTTTTGAAATTTTACCTAGACATGGTTATTCATGGGTTCCCAACAAGATAAAATCTAATGAAGAATTATCAGATAAATTAGCCAATGATTTAAAAGGGAAAGATCTTACACAACGTAGAAATATTCCTTATTCAATATTTAAACAAGACTATTGTTCTTAACTAACTTAAGCATTCCCAAAATTAACATAATACGCCTTATGCGAAATACAACAACAACATAAAATAAAAAGCCCCTATCTAGGGGCTTTTTATAATTATATAGATTAAATCGAATGTCCTAAACGCTCACCCATCACCACAGTCGAGTTCGCTTTAAACTGCTCTTCCCATACTATTTTATCTTTTTCAAATAAAACCACAGCAGTAGAACCTAAGTAGAAACGACCTAACTCAGCACCTTTATCTAACTGCATTTGATGATGCTGTAATTCAACTTTACCTGAAGGTTTTACCTTGCCTGTCGCAACAGTTTCAATCCCAGCCACAATCATCGCGCCAACTAAAACCACTGCCATACGACCAAGTTCTGTATCAAACAAACATACCATACGCTCATTACGCGCAAATAAACCTGGTACATTTTCAGCAGTCGTTTGATTAACTGAGAACAACTCTCCTGGAATGTATAAAGTTTCAGTCAATGTACCTGCAAATGGCATATGTACACGGTGATAATCTTTCGGTGATAAATAAACTGTTGCAAACTGACCATCTACAAATGACTTCGCAAGTTGCGGATCACCAATCAATTTCTCTACAGAAAAACTTTGACCTTTGGCTTGGAAAATATCCCCTGCCTCAATCTTACCCAACTGAGAAATTGCACCATCTGCAGGACAAACAATACTATCCGCACGCTCGTCCACACCACGTACACCTTCCTTCAATGCACGGGTGAAGAACTCATTAAATGATTTATATTGATTCGGATTAGTCTGCTCAGCAATGCTCATGTCAATGCCGTATTTCGCTTTGAATGCCTGAATCACAGCAGTTTTTACCAAAACATTTTCACTGGCTGCCACTTTGCCGATAACACGGCTCAGTTGATGTTGAGGTACTAAGTTTTGTGCTTTGATAAAAAGTTGTTTTTTTAGGTCTGCTGAAAAACTCAAGATGGTGACTCCCCTGAAATAATAGGACTATCGAGGCGATTGCCCCATTCACTCCACGCACCATCGTAGGCTCTCACTTGCCAATTGAGTAATTTTGCCAAGATATACGCCAAGCCCGAACGGTGATGTGACTGACAATACACCACCACAGGTTGTTGTAAATTAAAGCCTAATTGTTCCAAACGTTGTTGAGTGCGTTCAAGCGGGTGTAATTTTAGATGATTTTCACGATTTAGGGCAGTACTCCATTCAAAATGCAAAGCATTTGGGATGTGACCACCGCGTCGCGCAGCAAGACGTAAACCCGTATATTCATCTATGGTACGGCAGTCCCAAAGTTGAATATTCTTATGATTGACTGCATTGAGGAGTTCATCATATTCAATACGATGCTGTTGTACTGCCTGCTCATCAATAGCAACTAACTCTGCAACAGGTTTGTATGGTTCAACTTCAGACGTGGTTGGTAAACCTGCACCTAACCAGCCGTGAATACCACCATTAATCAAACTGGTACGTGTGAAACCTAAGCAGTGTAAATTCCAAATCAAACGCCCTGCCCAAGCACCACCCTCGTCGTCATACACCACTACATGATGTTGCGGTGAAATATTTAATTTCTCAATCAAGGTTTTTAAACCATCGACATCTGGCAATACACCATTCGCTTGTTCATTCTGTGCAACTAAATATTTAGGTTGCAAATGAATGGCATGTGGAATGTGCAATTGCTCATAAACCGAAGCTCGGCTTAGATCGATCACTCGAATCAACTCATGACCCAAGTATGGTACAAGTTGTTCAGGTTCAATCAATAAACCTAATTTAAAATCTGTGTCAGTCATTGTTATGGTGTCTTGTGATTACAGCATTGCATCAAATTTTAGCATAGCTCACTTTTTATCTTTGTCTGATTTTTCGTATTCATTTAGCAGAAAACAAGATATAGGAAAAAACCCAACGATTTTAGATTTAAAGCATAAAATTTGCTGACAATTGCGAAAGTTAAGCCATATAAACCTGTCGAAAAAACTTAATGGTGCAGAGGCGACATGAATGCCGCCTGTGTGGCTGCCTTGCGTTGCTTTGAAATTGCTCAGGATGTGCCAACAGTTCAACAAAAGATTTTTGCTACTTTGGATCTTTCAAAAGTAAAGAGTACCTATTACAGATCTCTCATAACATTTGAGCTATTCAATAGCCGTACCAAATTTTGAGTATGAAAGAATAACTAGGCCTCTTCAATCTCAAACACCTGACGCAAATACGCCAAAAACGTTTCATTATCGCTCATGGTCTTGCCTGAACTATCAGAAATTTTTGCTACCGATTGCCCATTACATTCCACCAGTTTTAAAACAATATTAAGCGGTGTCTGTCCCATGTCATTGGTGAGATTAGTTCCAATACCAAAACTAACCTGAAAGCGATCTTTAAAATATTGATGCAATAACCATGCTTTCTCTAAATTTAAACCATCACTAAAAGTTAACATTTTGGTCTTGGTATCTATTTTTAATTTGCGATAGTGCGCAAAGGCTTTATCACCCCATTCATAAGGATCACCACTATCATGGCGCAAACCATCAAATAATTTGGCAAAATACAGATCAAAATCTCGCAAGAAAGCATCCATCCCAACCACATCGGTCAATGCGATACCCAAATCCCCTCGATACTCTTGTACCCACGCTTCTAAAGCCGCTTTTTGGAAATTACGTAACCGAACATCCAATGCCTGAAAAGCCTGTAAAAACTCATGTGCCATGGTTCCGATCGGGCTAATGCCTAATTCTTTCGCTAACAGCACATTGCTGGTGCCACGAAAAACTTTGGGTGCAGCTGAGTGAAAGGTTTGAACTACATGTTTTTGCCATTCAAAACTATAACGTCGTCGTGTTCCAAAATCTGAGACTAAGAATGGAGGATCACTTTCTTGCTGTTGCTGAGCATAATCTTGTAGTTGAACCAGCTTCTGCTGTAAACGGCGCTCGCCTTCTACAAAAACGTCATCATTACGGATGCGTTGGAAATACAGCTCATTGACGATAGCTAAAACGAAAATCTCAAACATCATGGCTTGTACCATTGGACCTTCGATTCGAATATCGAGCCGACCTGCCTCATCCATACTGGCTTGGATAAAACGACGTTTAAGTTGAAATAACTCTAAGTAATCAACAAAATCACTTTTAATAAAACGCAAGGAACGTAAATACTGTAACTCATCATCGGTGAAGCGCAGCTCACACAACAAATCAAGTTGATAGTTCAAATCATCCAAAATCTCAACTAGCGGATAAACCGTGTCATCTAAATTGCGGCAACGAAATAAATAAACACTGTGAGTTTGCGGAAACTGATGTAGCACGACTTGCAACATCGTGAATTTATACAAGTCCGTGTCGAGTAAAGATCGAATAATGGCAGGCATAAAGGATGGTTTTAACCAATTTTTATTAGATATCTGTTGTTATACAACCAAACGCTGGAGATTGAATAGTAGACTTTTGCTGCACGACTCATTTTTATCCTTTTGCTCTGCTAAAATTGCGCATCTCCTATCATCCAATTTTTAAAGTTATGCGTGCATTAATTCAGCGAGTTCTTGAAGCAAAAGTGGTTGTGGACGGACAAACCACGGGCGAGATTGAAAAAGGCTTATTGGTTTTTCTAGGCTTAGGGAAAGACGATACTTTAGAAAAGGGTAAGAAACTGATCGATAAGATTCTCAAATATCGAATCTTTGACGATGAAAATGGCAAGATGGGGTGGAATGTGAGTCAAGCCAGTGGCGGTATTTTATTGGTATCTCAATTTACCCTCATGGCACAAACTCAAAAAGGGTTACGACCAGACTTTGGACCTGCGATGCCACCTTCAGATGCCAAAGCACTCTATGAGCAATTGGTTGAATACGCACAACAGCAATTTGAAAATGTACAAACAGGTATTTTTGCTGCGGATATGAAAGTACATTTGGTGAATGATGGACCTGTGACTTTTAACCTAGAGATTGAATAACTTTAGGCAATAAAAAACTCCCATCTAGGGAGTTTTTTTCAGGCTTGTTATTTACCTGTTTTTTCTTTAATAAACGCACGTGCTTGGCGAATTTTTTCTTTTACAGGTTTTGGTACTTTAGGTGGAATCAATTTCGCTGCTTGGTTGAACCAAACCAATAAGCTAAAGTCACCTTCCATTTTAATGCTACCGTCTTGCATACCTGTCATGAATGCTGTTGGGTCGCCTTTTACTAAAGTTTTTACGCCTTGCTCACTTGAAGCAAATTGCAAAATAAAATCCGCTTTTTCAGGATTGCCCGCAACTGTATCGATCTTACCGTGATTGACAATAATCTGACGTGCCATACCCAAGTCTGTACCAATTTGAATACGAAATTCACGATCATGAACTAACTCAATAAACTTAGGGCTAGTACGTGCCAATTGCTTCATACGCAACGCCAAACCTGCCACCAACAAATCCAGTGGATCTGTACTTACATCAACGATAGGTAACTTAACCACAGGTAGAGAAGAAAGCTTCATGACAATTATGCCCACAGTATAATGATGAAAATTAAGACAACCCGTATCCTAGCACAATTGTGAAGAACTCTGTAAAAGCTTTGTTTCAGAAAGTGAATGTAAAAAAGGCGTGCTGAGCACGCCTTTGATGTGATTAGAATTATTATGTATTTATCGACTAGAACATTGTTGTTGGTCATCCTTATAAACAGGCGTGTGTTCAATATACTGGCGATTAGCCAGTTGTTTTTGTGCTTGTTTGTCTTCACGTAAAAGAATAAATGTCACCGTCACCATCGCAAGGCTGAGCGCTGTCAGATAACTATAAGCGACAGACATTTCGAACATGGTTTGCACACCAAAGCGTACCACTTCGAGCAGTCCCCAACTAATCATACCCGCCAACATAAAACCTAACCAACGACGATAAGGAGAGAAGAAAACAGCAATAACTGCGACAGCGATCAAGCCAAATCCAACCCACATGGTGAAATTCGCTGCTTCCATAGAAACCTCCGTCTTTAAAAGGATGTCTGAATCAACGTTCAGACCTTATATTGTTCTGTAATCTCTAACAGTACTTCGTGTTGCATTAACGTCTTTATGCATTATGGAGCGTTTTTTTTAGAAAAAAAGAGCTTAAAATTAACGATACGACACAAGATGTCGCAATATGCTTTTGTAATTACATTTTTTAAAAATCAAAATTCTGAAATTTCTATATAGCATCAATTACTGAGTGTCATTACAAAAAAATACGCTTAATTTTGACCTCAAAAAAACTTTTTTCTGAATTTTTTAATTGTAGGTTTTCTATACATTTAGACATAAATATGACGAAGTGATGACAGCCAATAAAATCAATAAAGCCACATGATCTGTGGCTTTATTTGAGGGCTCAGATCTACATTTATCTATGCTCGATTGAGGTCTTTATCATGCATACCTAAAAGATAAAGCACGCCATCTAAACCCACACTCGAAATTGCCTGATTGGCATTTTGACGAACTAGAGGTTTGGCACGAAAAGCCACACCTAGCCCAGCGATTGACAGCATTGGTAAATCATTTGCGCCATCACCAACAGCCATCGCCTGCTCTAATGAGATACCCATTTTATCAGCCAACTGGCGTAACAGCTCTGCCTTACGCGCACCATCAACAATCGCACCTTTCACTTCACCAGTGACAATCCCATCTTGCACATCCAAAATATTGGCATGCACTTCATCAATGCCAAGTTTAGCTTGTAAATACTCTGCGAAATATTGGAAGCCACCTGAAAGAATTGCTGTCTTATAACCTAAGGCTTTCAACGTTGAAATTAAGCGCTCTGCACCTTCTGTCACAGTTAGACGCTCAGCAATTTTAGGCAGAACAGATGCATCTAAGCCTTTTAACAACGCAACACGTGCACGGAAACTTTGTTGGAAATCAAGCTCACCTTGCATTGCACGTTCTGTAATTTCAGCAACTTGCTCACCTACACCCGCTTCTAATGCAAGCTCATCAATCACTTCTTGCTCAATCAATGTAGAGTCCATATCAAAGCAAACCAAGCGACGATTACGGCGATAAGCATTATCTTCTTGTACGGCAACGTCGATGTTTAACTCACCTGATAAACTCAAACAAGCAGCACGCATTGCTTGTGCATCAAGCATTTGTCCACTTAATCCGAACTGAACGCAAGCGCGTCGTGGGAACTGACTTTGTTCTTCTAGTTCTAAACGTCCTGATAAACGTGTTACCGTTTCTATGTTAAACCCTTGACCCGAAACAATTTGAGTCACAGCTTGCAAATGTGCAGCGGTCAGTTCAGGTGCAAGAGCCGTCACGATATAGCGTGTACGTCCACCCTCACTCACCCATTGGTCATATTCTGCGTTGCTGATTGGTTTAAATCGCACAGTTAAGCCAATATCATGTGCTAAAATCAGAATCTCTTTCATTGCTAATGCTGTTGCAGTCTCGTTATCTGATGCAACAACGATCCCAAGGGTCAGTTGATTGTGAATAACCGCCTGACCGACATCGAGTATTTGCAAAGAATGTACGGAGAGTACCTGCATTAATCGAGTAAACTGATTCGGTTGATCTGGTCCTAAAAAGGATATAAGAATGATTTCTCGCATGAATTGACTCGTGTTAGAGCGACAACTATTGTAAGAATCATAACATAACCCATGAATCTATTTGCCTTGGAAGTTTAACTTGAATGCGCCTCGCCAAGGGCTATTTGCTAGCCTACTGATCGTTAGTTTTGCCTTGCATACCTTTTTATTGGTGATTGCAACGACTCATCAACTCAATGAAAACCGCGCCAGCCAAGGACAACTGATGACCAGTCAGTTAGTGGCAGATACTCTTTCTGAAATGGAACCCGCCAATACTGTTTCTTTAGCATTGGTTGCTAATCGCTATGCGACCAATCCAAGTGTTGCCTCAATCCGTATTTTGGATGCCAACAAACAAGTGTTAGCAACTAGCGGTATGGCTAAAACTCGTCAAGGCGAAGTATTTGTCCGTGATGCTTTACAGAATGAAAAGAAAGTGGGAACAGTCGAAATAACGCTGATACAACCAAGTATTGGTGAAATTTTGCGTACACAGTGGTTGGCGATTCTATTGTCTCTATTGATTCATGGATTAATTTGGTTAGGCTACCGTGCTATTGCACGCCCAACGCGAACCGAATATCTTGCTCGTATCAATCAAGAAAATCATCTCAAGCATGAAATTCAACGTTTAACTCAAGCTTTGGCATTAGAAAAACAAAATACGGTTACTTTGGTCGCTCAAGCACAACAACAAGCAAAAGTACAACCCAAAACGCGAGTTGAAAAAGTCAGCACTGAAACACCTCCAGTTGATCAGCATACATTGGCGCTTAACATCCAGTTTTATGATCCAAAACAACTCTTAAATAGTGTTAACCAATCCGTTTCATTGCCTTACTTTAAGCTTTGTCAGTTATTTTTGGATAAAAGTATCGATCTATGTGCTAAACATTATCAAATTGATCCATCTAAAATTTGTGTTGAACAAGAGTTTAATGCTGAAGGGGCAACCTTAAGTACTCAGTCAGATCAAACACATGCTTTAGAATGTCTTATGATGATTGGTGCTGTTTTCCAACTGCTCGCAGAGGTACTGTATAAACGTTATCGCGAAGACAAACGCTTTGCCTTGCAAACGCGTGGTTCTGTTGCTAGCCCTGTAGATGCCATGCAGCTCGATGCAATTGAAGCTTCGAAACGCCTAACTCAACATTTACATGCAAAAGAAGCTGCCTTGCATTTGAATCACGAGCAATTAAAAGCGATTCAACATAGCTATGAATTAGTTGCTATGCCTAACCCAAGCAACATCATGACACGTCATGCATTTATGATTAATGGTATGAATGAGGAGTGTGCAACTTTAGCTCAAAATCTGCGCACTGAAATTTTAATGGGTAAAAAGGCAAAAGTCTCATCTTGAATCATCCAGCCTTTCTTAATTCACTTCGATAAAATAGCCCCATTTTTTAAGTATAGAATGGGGTTTATTATTTGAATAACTATTAAGTTTATTCCATCAAAAAGTGCTTGATTTGCATAAAACAACAACACACTCAAACTATATTCTTAAATCGATTCAGCGCAGCTTGAGTTAAAAAATTATTGCAAAGCAATGAAATTTTTAGAAAAAACAAAATATTATATTCTGAATCAAAACCAAATATTTAGATCAATAAAAGCGTTTACTCAGCATGATGTATAAATTCGTCACGTGCGATAAGAAGCACAGGCGAAAAGTTTTAAAATGCGGTAAACTATGCCAAATTTATCGAATACTAATGCCTTAAAAGGCTGCTTAAAAGGTGAAAGCGAATGCCGCTGAGTCGTGTTGAAGAACTTGTCGCAGATATTCGTGCAGGCAAAATGGTTATCCTCATGGATGACGAAGATCGAGAAAATGAAGGTGACTTAGTCATCGCTGCTACCCATGTTCGTCCTGAAGACATTAACTTCATGATTACACATGCACGTGGTTTGGTCTGTCTGACATTAAGCCGCGAACGTTGTAAGCAACTCAACCTTCCGCTTATGGTTGATCAAAACGGCGCTCAACATGCCACGAACTTCACCCTTTCAATCGAAGCAGCCGAAGGCATCAGCACAGGTATCTCAGCAGCAGAACGTGCACATACTATTCGCACAGCTGTAGCTGCCCATGCTAAACCAAGTGATATTGTTCAACCTGGTCATATTTTTCCATTAATGGCTCAACCAGGTGGTGTCTTACATCGCGCAGGTCATACCGAAGCTGGATGTGACTTAACACGCTTAGCAGGTTTAGAGCCTGCTTCAGTGATCTGTGAAATTATCAATGAAGATGGCACTATGGCGCGCCGTCCTGATTTAGAAGTATTTGCAGAAAAGCATGGTCTCAAGATTGGTACGATTGCGGATTTAATTCACTACCGTATGACCAACGAGCAAACTGTTGAACGCTTATCTCAAGAAACCATTCAAACTGAATACGGGACTTTTGATCTTTATAAATACCGTGAAATCGGTAACCCAGACATTCATTTAGCTTTGGTAAAAGGTGAGCCGAAAGAAGGCGTGACCACTGTTCGTGTTCATGGATTCAATCCTGTTCGTGATCTTTTAAAGCTCAATAAAGCTGATGGTTCTCCAGCATGGAATCTTGATCTTGCAATGAAAACGATTGCTGCAAGTGACCGTGGTGTATTGGTTTGGATTGGACAAGATCACTTGGAAGATTTAGGTCATGCCATTCATCATTTGAACCAACCAAAGCCACTGAAATCAAATGCAGCGCTATCGCAGCAATATCAAACAATTGGTGTCGGTGCACAAATTTTACGTGATCTTGGTGTTGAGAAAATGAAGTTGTTGAGTTCTCCGCTTCGTTTCAATGCTTTATCAGGATTTCATTTAGAGGTGGTGGAATACATCACTGCCGATCAAATCACAGCAAAATAATCGAGGTTGCTATGGCAATTCGCCGAATTGAAGGTTTATTACATCTCGCAAGCGAAGGTCGTTATGCGATCTTAGTTGGTCGTTTCAACAGCTTCGTTGTAGAACATTTACTTGAAGGTGCGATCGACACATTAAAACGTCACGGCGTTGCAGAAGATGCGATCACCGTGATTCATGCACCAGGTGCATGGGAGCTGCCGATCGTTGCGAAGAAATTAGCGGCTTCAAACAAATTTGATGCCATCATTGCTTTAGGTGCAGTAATTCGTGGTAGCACACCTCACTTTGACTTCGTTGCTGGTGAATGTGCTAAAGGTCTAGGTGTTGTAGCACTTGAAAGCACAATGCCTGTGATCAACGGTGTTTTAACTAC
This sequence comes from Acinetobacter sp. GWC1_38_13, assembly GCF_001767535.1. NCBI lineage: Bacteria > Pseudomonadati > Pseudomonadota > Gammaproteobacteria > Moraxellales > Moraxellaceae > Acinetobacter > Acinetobacter sp. GWC1_38_13. Next base: position 11,191 of record NZ_MELG01000035.1, read on the forward strand.
CGATAGCATCGAACAAGCGATTGAACGTTCAGGTACGAAAGCAGGTAATAAAGGTAGCGAAGCTGCACTTACTGCTATCGAAATGGTTAACTTATTAAAGGCAATTTAAAGCATGTCGCAAACACTTCAGGCCGCTTATGCAGCGAAACGCAAAGCACGTCGTTTTGCTGTACAAGGGATTTATGAATGGCAAATGAGTCAAAATCCTGTTCATGAAATTGAAGCACGTACACGTGTTGAAAATGCCATGCACAAGGTTGACCTCAACTACTACCATGAATTACTCACTCAAGTGGTTGCTCAACATGAAGCTTTAGATGAGTTACTCATTCCTGTACTTGACCGTGAGCTATCTGCACTTGATGGTGTAGAACTTGCAACCTTACGATTGGGCGCTTATGAATTACGAGATCATCTCGAAGTTCCTTATCGCGTTGTACTTGATGAAGCAATTGAGCTAGCAAAACACTTTGGTGGTGCAGACAGTCATAAATACATCAATGGTGTATTAGATCGTCTTTCTTCAAAGCTTCGTGAAGCTGAAAAACAACAAGCGAAATAATAGGCTTGATGTTTCATGGCTGAGTTTTCAATTATTGACCGTTACTTTAAACGAGCATCTCATCAGGATGTCAGTTTAGGTATTGGTGATGACTCAGCCATCCTCACCCCTCCTTCCTCGCAACAACTCGTCATTTGCACAGACACTCTAGTCGCTGGGCGCCATTTCCCTTTAGACACCTCAGCACATGCTGTGGGTTGGAAAAGTGTAGCCGTGAATTTATCAGATATCGCGGCAATGGGAGCTCAACCACACAGCATCTTGCTTGCACTCAGTTTACCAAGTGTAGATGAGGCATGGTTGGCTGAATTCAGTCGAGGACTCTTTGAATGTTGTGACCAATTCAATGTTGCATTAATCGGTGGAGATACAACGCAAAGTTCCCAATTAACGATTACAGTGACAGCGCTAGGTTGGATAGAACAAGGACAAGCAATTACGCGAGCTGGTGCGCAAGTCGGTGACTATATATGCGTGAGTGGGCAAGTCGGTGATGCTGCGTATGGACTGCACCATTTAGGTCATGCACTACAACAACGTTTAGATTATCCAACACCACGTTGTCAGTTAGGTCAGCGACTGAAAGGTCGAGCGACCAGTATGATCGATGTCTCGGATGGTTTAGCACAAGACTTAGGACATATTCTGAAAGCTTCTAGCGTGGGTGCGACCTTATTTTTAGATCGTTTGCCAATAGATTCAGCACTAAAAGCATTAGACCAACAACAAGCTTGGCAATATGCGCTCGCTGGTGGGGATGACTACGAATTATGCTTTACAATATCACCGCAAAAATTCGAAGAACTATCGCGACATCAATCTGATGTACCGTTTACAATAATCGGCGAAATTACCCAACAAACTGGATTGTTATTTAAGTATATGGGCGAAGTTTACCCATTACATGTTCATGGATATCAACACTTTGCATAAACCCCCTATTCACTTTAGCCAAATGACTTGGTTTGACCGCTTTATTGTGTTCTGCGGTGTAGGATTTGGCTCTGGTCTCAGTCCCAAAGCCCCTGGTACTTTTGGGTCAGCGTTTGCTCTTCTTTTCGTCCCCCTGTGGCTAATACTTGGCTTCAATGCCAGTGTTTTTGCAATCCTACTCATGTCGATTGCAGGCATTTATATTTGTGGTCACACTGCTAAAGTGATTAATGTCCATGATGATGGTCGTATCGTTTGGGATGAATTTGCTGGACAATCGATTACCTTTTTACCTCTGCTCTACTTACAGCAAATGAATTGGTTATGGGTCATTGCAGGTTTTGTCTTATTCCGTATCTTCGACATCTGGAAACCATTTCCAATTAATTGGGCTGACCAAAAAGTTTCTGGCGGCTTTGGTATTATGCTTGATGACCTGATTGCAGGACTTTGGGCTGCATTATGTATTTTTCTTATTCAATTTTATTTTTTGACCTAACACATTAATATTAGGGTTAATTATGTCAACAACCGTCATTATTCTAGCTGCAGGGAAAGGAACGCGAATGCGTTCAAAGCTTCCTAAAGTATTACAACCACTTGCAGGTCGTCCACTTTTGGGACACGTCATTGAAACCGCAAAAAAACTCAACGCCCAAAATATTATTACCATTTATGGGCATGGCGGTGAACTTGTTAAACAAAGCTTTGCACAAGAACAGATTGAATGGGTTGAACAAGCTGAGCAATTAGGTACTGGTCATGCTGTACAGATGACATTACCAGTTTTACCGCAAGATGGTATCTCACTCATTTTATATGGTGATGTGCCTTTAGTTCGACTCAGTACTCTTGAACAATTACTAGAAGCATCTAGCCAGTCGGGTATTGGGATGATCACACTCGATGTCGAAAATCCAACGGGCTATGGTCGTATCGTTCGTCAGGCAGGAAAAGTTCAAGCCATTGTTGAGCATAAAGATGCCAATGAAGAACAACGTCAGATCCAAGAGATCAATACGGGGATCTACTGCGTTAGCAATGTAAAATTACACCAATGGCTACCAAAGCTGTCGAATAACAACGCACAAGGTGAATATTATCTTACCGATATCGTAGCGATGGCGGTTGCAGATGGTCTAGAAATCGCTTCCATTCAACCTGAACTGGCATTTGAAGTTGAAGGCGTAAATGATCGTCTACAACTCGCTACGTTGGAACGTCAATTTCAACAACAACAAGCCAAAGAATTAATGCAACAAGGCGTTCACTTAATTGATCCAAATCGTTTTGATCTACGTGGCACATTAAAATGTGGGCAAGATGTTCAAATCGATGTGAATGTTATTATTGAAGGTCACTGTGAGCTCGGTGATAACGTACAACTTGGTGCAGGCTGTATCCTAAAGAACACGCGTATCGCAGCAGGCACTAAAGTTCAGGCTTATAGTATTTTTGAAAATGCAGTAGTAGGCGAAAATACTCAAATTGGTCCTTTTGCTCGTTTACGTCCAGGCGCAAATCTTGCAAATGATGTGCATATCGGTAACTTCGTAGAAGTTAAAAATTCTAATATTGGTGTAGGTTCTAAAGCCAATCATTTCACTTATCTTGGTGATGCTGATATTGGTGCGGATTGTAATATCGGTGCAGGTACGATTACTTGTAACTATGATGGCGCAAATAAGCATAGAACTATTATTGAAGATCATGTATTTATTGGCACCAATAATTCACTGGTTGCTCCGATCAAAATCGGTACTGGTGCTACAACTGGCGCTGGTTCAACCTTAACACGAGATGTGGCTGACCATAGTTTAGCTGTCGAACGATCTAAACAGTTTGAAAAAGCAAATTATCAACGTCCCCAAAAGCTGAAAAAATAAGAGGATAAAATTATGTGTGGTATTGTTGGAGGCGTTGCTGAACGTTGCGTAACTGATATTTTGATCGAAGGACTTAAGCGTCTTGAGTATCGTGGTTACGACTCTGCTGGTTTAGCATTACTCAATAATCAAAAAATTCTACGTGAGCGTCGCGTAGGGAAAGTTGCCAATCTTGCCGAAGCTGTTTCAGAACAACATTTAACGGGTAATATCGGAATTGCACACACACGTTGGGCAACTCATGGTAAACCAACTGAAAATAATGCACATCCACACGTTTCTGGAAATGTCGCTGTCGTACATAACGGTATTATTGAAAATTACCAAGAATTAAAAGACGATCTACAAGCCTTAGGTTATGTATTTACCTCTCAAACAGATACCGAAGTTGTTGCTCATCTCGTACATGATGCATTAAAACAGACCGATAGCTTGCTTGAAGCCGTACAAAAAGTTATTCCTCAACTGAAAGGTGCTTACGCGCTTGGGATTATTCATACTGAACATCCAGATGAATTAATCACTGTCCGTGAAGGTTCTCCTCTCGTGATTGGTGTGGGTATCGGTGAAAACTTTATCAGTTCAGATCAATTGGCTCTACTTCCAGTCACGAATCGCTTTGTTTATCTAGAAGAAGGCGATATTGCTCGCTTAACTCGTACGAGCATTGAAGTTTTTGCGCAAGGTGAAGCTGTTCAACGCCCAGTGAAAGAACTGGATGCTACGGTTAGCAACGCATCTAAAGGTGAATATAAGCACTTCATGCTCAAAGAAATTTATGAGCAGCCAGAAGCGATCCAGCAAACCATTTCACAAGCCTTAAATGGCAATTATTTGCGTGAAGATTTTCTTCAATATGCTAATGCTGATTTTGCTAAAATCCAACAGGTACAAATTATTGCCTGTGGAACCAGCTATCACGCAGGTATGATTGCAAAATATTGGTTTGAACAATTAATCGGCGTACCTTGCCAAGTCGAAATTGCCAGCGAGTTCCGCTATCGTACGCCTGTCATTGTGGCAAATACGCTGTATATCTGTATTTCTCAATCTGGTGAAACGGCAGATACCCTAGCAGCCTTACGTGAAACCCAAAAACGCGCTAAAGCCAACTCGATTGACACTAGCACGATGACGATTTGTAACGTTGCGACATCATCGATGGTTCGCGAAACAGATCATCATTTACTCACCCTTGCTGGCCCTGAAATTGGTGTTGCTTCAACCAAAGCATTTACCACGCAACTTGCTGCATTAATGTTACTGATTCTAAAAATCGGTCAAGTGAAGCAACGTCTCTCTGATGCCCAGTTAACAGAAATTACTGAAGCTTTATGGCATTGCCCGAAAGTAATTCTAGATACTTTGCAGCACAATACTTCGATTCTTCGTTTGTCTGCGTTATTTGTAGAAAAGAACCACTGTTTATTCCTTGGTCGTGGAACACACTTCCCAATCGCACTAGAAGGTGCTTTGAAGCTCAAAGAAATTTCATATATTCATGCTGAAGGTTATGCGGCAGGTGAACTCAAACATGGTCCATTGGCATTAGTTGACAATGAAATGCCTGTGGTGATTTTGGCACCAAATGATGACATGCTCGATAAATTAAAATCGAATATGGAAGAAGTACAAGCGCGTGGCGGCGAGCTTTTTGTTTTTGCTGATGAAAATAGCGGAATCCAAGAAAAAGATCGCCAACACGTGGTTCATATCCCAGCAGTCAATGAATGGTTGGCACCTATTGTTTACAGTATCCCTGTACAGCTTCTGTCATATCATGTCGCTGTATTGCGTGGTACTGATGTGGATCAGCCACGTAACCTTGCAAAAAGTGTAACGGTCGAATAATAAAAAATGGAAGAAAGGTTCGCCTTTCTTCCATTTCCTTTTGAGAAACTTTTAATCGTATTAAGCAATATAACGACTGGTTTTATGATTCAATAAAATAATTAAATTTAAAATTACCGCACCCAAAATTGAAAATAGAACTAACTTCCAATCCACATAAAATAACGATGCCAGTAAAATTGCAACATCGATGCCCATCTGTACTTTTCCAGCAGGAATTTTAAATCGCTCTTGCAGATATAAAACCAACAAGTTAATTCCACCTAAACTCGAACGATGTCGAAATAAGATTAAAAAACTGACTCCCATCAACACATTTGCAAAGATAGTTGCATAAATCGGATTGACATCAGACAACTGAAAAAAATGTGGAATGGTCTCTGTAAAACTAGCCAGCAAAGCAACAGCAATGAAGGTTTTGACCACCAATCCCATACCCATCTTTTTATAAGCAAAATAATAAAATGGAATATTAATCAGGAAAAAGAGTACTCCGAATTTAATATCGGTCACGTAGTGGATCAATAAGGATAGACCCGCTGTACCACCTGTCATAATGCCCGCTTGCTGCAATAGGGTCATCGCAAAAGATAAAATGAAGGTACCGATTAACATGGCCAAGGCATCCTCAATCTTAGAATGCTGATCTATTGCAGACATGACTGGACTTACCAAAGATACATTTTGATCGGTATTCATAATGGTATAACTCAATAGGAGAACAACAGAAGGGAGAGATCTTTAAAAAAGATATGACATATTTGATCATTTTTATTCAATTTTCGCAATTTTTTCTTATATTTTTATCATAAATGCAATTTATATTCACAATAACGGATTCCGAATGATCAATCAGATATGAATATACAGCAATTTGACTAATCAGCTTTTAGCGTCATAGATCAAATTTTTTATTTCATCGCGATGCCATTTTCTTTTAATTTTTCTAAAACAATTGAGGTATTTAAGTTACTTACACCAAAATCACTTGAGGACAAGATCCCAATCAGTTTTACCATTTCATCTAAGCTTTTAACAGCGACTTTAAGTGCAAAGTCATAACTGCCTGTAAGTTTATGAATATCTTTAACCGCAGGTTCTCTTAAGAGAAAGTCGACAAAGCGATCATGCGTCGCATCATTATAATTCTGCAATTTAACTTCAATAATTCCCATAATTGGCGTGGGATCTGCGCTCAGAGCCACCTGAGCATAATATCCTGTAATCACTTTGGTCTGTTCTAAATAGATTCGTCGACGAGAACATTGCGAGGTTGAAAGCCCCACCAGCTCAGCTAATTCTTGATTAGCTAAACGACCGTTGAGTTGTAAATGATGAATAATTTTTTTATCAAAATCATCTAATTCGTCAATCATACAACTCTCAAATAAATCTGGGTAAATACAAAGCATCACTCGATAAAGTGTAGCTTTTTTGGGATATAAACCACAAGTTTAAAGCAAAATACTGGAGGCTTCGATGCGATGCACACCCTTTTGCAACATATCTTGCCATGCTTGTTGCAAAGAGCCGTTTAAATCAATTGCCTTGCAGGCATCTTCTATCACATAAGTATCAAAACCCAGTTCAACAGCATCAATCGCAGTCCAAGCGACACAAAAATCTGTAGCAATCCCAACGATATACACAGTATTTATCTGATGTTCTCTCAAATATCCATTCAATCCAGTTGGTGTCTTACGATCTGCTTCCATAAAAGCTGAATAACTATCAATATTTTGATGGCAACCTTTTCGAATAATCAGTTGGGCTGTCGGGATATTTAAATTGGGATGAAATTCAGCATCATGCGTCCCTTGAACACAATGTTTAGGCCATAATACTTGGCGACCATAATCCAATTCGATGGTCTCAAAGGGCTTTTTATTGGGATGATTATCTGCAAAAGAAATATGTTGGTCAGGGTGCCAGTCCTGCGTTAGCACAATATGCTCAAACTTTTGTGCAAGTTGGTTAATCTTCGGAATAATTTCATCGGCGTTTGCCACCGCTAAATTTCCTCCTGGCGTGAAACCATTTTGCACATCCACTACAATTAAAACACTTTGTTTTACTTGCTTAAGCATTTGATCACCCTATTTAAATTCCATCATTTTAAAATACGCTGCTGCTTGTTCTATGACTAGTCATGTTTAACTTTTTCAGCAAATGAAAAGAATTCAATACAAAGATCAATTAAAGTTTTCCACAGTTTAACTAAAGCATATTGTTCTTATGTCGCTGATCAGTCATAATTTGCATAATTGTCATTCAACTCACCATATTGATTGAGTGACGAATCAAAATACTGCAACCATCCAATATTTCGTTTCAAATACTTCAATCTCGGATGGGAAAATAGGATATTTTTTCAAAATGACTCAGCTAGCACAGAATATTCAAGGCTCAATTGTCGCAATCGTCACCCCTATGTATGAAGATGGCAGCGTAGATTGGAAGAGTCTTGAGAAGCTTGTTGAGTGGCACATCCAACAAGGTACTCACAGTATCGTTGCGGTCGGCACAACAGGCGAAGCATCGACCCTTAGTATGGAAGAACATACTCAGGTCATTAAAGAGGTGATTCGTGTTGCAAACAAACGCATTCCGATTATTGCGGGTACAGGTGCAAACTCAACACGCGAAGCGATTGAGCTGACCAAAGCTGCGAAAGAATTAGGCGCAGATGCAGCATTACTTGTAACGCCATATTATAATAAACCAACTCAGGAAGGCTTATACCAACACTATAAAGCTATCGCTGAGGCCGTTGATATTCCACAAATTCTTTATAATGTTCCAGGTCGTACAGGCGTGGATATGCAAAATGAAACTGTTATTCGTCTTGCAGATGTGAAAAACATTATTGGTATCAAAGATGCAACAGGCGATGTTCCTCGCGGACAAGCTCTCATCGAAGGTTTAGCTGGTAAAATGGCTGTTTACTCAGGCGATGATGAAACTGCTTGGGAACTGATGCTACTAGGTGCTAAAGGCAACATCTCTGTAACTGCGAATGTTGCACCAAAGCAAATGAGTGACGTCTGTGAAGCTGCTTTAGCTGGCGACAAAGAAAAAGCTCAACGTTTAAATCAACAAATTGCAAATCTACACAATATTTTGTTTTGCGAATCAAACCCAATTCCTGTGAAATGGGCTTTGCATGAGATGGGTTATATCAGCACTGGTCTTCGTTTACCGCTAACCCCTCTCGCTGAACAATATCGTGAACCTATCCGTAACAGTCTAAAAGCTGCGGGAATAATTTAATACGAGCAATTTATGATGCAATTACGTCTTGGTGTTGTCCTTGTTATTTCAGCTTTAAGTTTGGCTGGTTGTGGTCGCTTTGCCCTCAATAATCATTCATTAGATTATAAAAATGCGAAAACACTGGAACCTCTCAAATTCCCTGAGAATGCAACGGTAAGACCATTTACACCATTGTATCCAGCTCCAACGGTTGATCCACTTGCGATTCAACATGCACCTACATTCGAAAATAAAAGTGGCAACCGTTACGCTTTACCTCGCCCTGATCCGATGCAGGCAACAGCGAATACCAGTGAAGCGACTACAGCAACTTTAGGTCGCCCTCAACTTGTAATGGATGGCAATAAAAACCCATTACTTAAAGTTGAAGGTCCAACTGCTGCAGCTTGGCAATACACTTTCGCAACATTGAGTAGTCTCAACTATAAGATCGTCTCTCAAGCAGACAATGGTTATGAGGCGACGATTACTGTAGGTGATCAAAATTACCTACTCAAACTCTCTGCTGTGGGCTCAAGTAATACTGTTGCTCTGTTTAAGCTAGATACAACTTTTGCTGACCCTACTGTCGCAACTGAAGTATTAGCCCAGATTTATCAAAATTGGCCAGCCTAGTCGTTTACTAGGCATATTTTTCAAAAGGTTCCCCCATGTTAAAACAAACCTTGCTCTATACTGGTAAAGCAAAATCTGTGTATGAAACAGATAATGCTGACCACCTGATTTTAGTCTTTCGTGATGATGCCTCTGCGTTCAATGGCGAAAAAATCGAACAACTAGATCGTAAAGGCAAGGTCAACAACCGTTTTAACGCCTTCATCATGGAGAAGTTGGCTGAAGCAGGTATCGAAACTCATTTTGAAAAGTTACTTTCTCCAACGGAAGTACTTGTTAAAAAGCTTCAAATGATTCCTGTAGAGTGTGTCATCCGCAACTATGCTGCTGGTTCACTTTGCCGTCGTTTGGGTGTTGAAGAAGGCAAAGAGTTAACGCCTCCTACATTTGAATTATTCTTCAAAGACGATGCTCTTGGCGATCCAATGGTAAATGAATCGCAAGCAATCGCTTTAGGTTGGGCAACTGCTGATCAACTTGAAAAAATGAAAGAACTTACTTACCAAGTGAATGATGTACTTAAAGCATTATTCGATGCAGGTAATATGATTCTTGTTGATTTCAAACTTGAATTTGGTGTGTTCCATGACCGCATCGTATTGGGTGATGAATTCTCTCCAGACGGTTGCCGTTTATGGGATAAAGATACCAAGAAAAAATTAGATAAAGACCGCTTCCGTCAAGGTTTAGGCGGTGTGGTTGAAGCTTATGAAGAAGTTGCTGCGCGTTTAGGCATTAACTTAGATGATATCTAATCATTTTAAGCATTCATGATTTATAAAAAACCAGCTCCTTTGAGCTGGTTTTTTTATGTCTACATTTTGACTACTGCTGATAAATAAGTTTACCTTCTTTATAGGTCGCCAAAACTTTAATTTTTTTGATTTCTCGGCTTGGTACAGTCAGTGGGTTCTTATCTAAAATCACTAAATCAGCGAGCTTTCCTTGCTTTAAGGTACCCTTATATTGATCTTCAAAATATTGATAAGCAGCCCAATCTGTCATGAATTTTAAGGCAAGATAAGGACTTATACGTTCATCGGCACCTAGAACATAATCACTACGCGTCACGCGATTGACTGTAGCATCTAGCATCATCATGCTATGTGGCGGAACAACGGGGGCATCATGGTGCTCGGTAAAGATTAAATTTTTCTTTAGTGCAGTTGCTGTCGGGGAAATATGTGCTGCTCGCGTCTCGCCTAGTGTTTGTTGGCGATGCCAATCCCCCCAATAATAGGTATGTAATGAGAAGAACGAAGGAATAATATCTAAAGCCTTCAATTGGTCTAGTTGATCATCTCGAATCGTTTGCGAGTGAATCAATACACTTCTGCGGTCTGCTTTACCTTGTTTTGCCGTAGCATCTTTGACAGCACCTATAAACTGATCTATTGCCGCATCTCCATTGGCATGAGCGAGCACTTGCCAGCCATGTTTGAAGGCTACATTAATATATTGATCGACCTGTTGATCGTCTTTGATCGCTGGATAGCCTTTATAATTTTTATCTTTACCTTCAGGTGGAATCTTATAGGCTTGAGTTAACCATGCAGTCTTACCTTGAGGTGAACCATCTAAACTGATTTTAACGCCACCTATACGGAAGTGATGATCGTATTGTCGGCTACTTCCTTGCTTAAGCATATATTCTTGGCTAGTGGTGATATCAGGATAAGACACGACATCTATCGGAAGTTGATTTTGCTTGGCAAGCGCCTGCCACATCTCCGTCGTACCTTGATCTGCTCGTTCCTCTTGTACTGTAGTGAAACGATTTTTGACATAAGCATCAAGACCTTTACGAGCAATTTCAAACATCACTTGCGGTGGCACATCTTTGAATATTGAACCAATCGCAGTAAATAATGCGGACTCTTCCAGCGCCCCATTAGGAACATTCGAATTTGCTTCTCGACGAATAATCCCCCCTGCTGGATTTTCAGTATTTTTATTGATATTTAGCTTTGTGATTCACTGAAGCGAGATGCCCTGATTGATGTAAGATCATCACGGGCTGATCTTTGGAGACTCGATCTAAATCGGTTGCTGTCAGATGACGCTGTTCACTTAATTGCGCATCATCATAGCCATTTCCTAAAATCCATCCCCCCATCGTTTGAATGACTTGAGGATTTTGCTTTTTCCATTGTGTTAATACTTGAACCAAAGAATCAATATCAGAAACTTGACCGTCTGGCGCAGGATAGAGATTTGCAACCATCTGATGGAATCCAACCATATTTACATGGCTGTGTGCATCAATAAAACTTGGCAAAAGTGTTTTATTTTTTAAATCAATGGATTGAACATTCGAATTTGCTAAATGCTCTGCTTGCTTTTTTGAACCAACAAAAATGATCTTTCCATCTTTAACCAGCAAGGCTTCTGCATATGTTGGCGTCATACCTTCCATCGTTAAGATCGGACCACCAAAGAACAATTGTTCTGACCGATCTTGATCAAGTGGAGTACTTGCACAACCTGATAAGGTAAAGGCGATGATTGTTGCTGTCGTGAGTTTATTCAAATATTTAAAAGTCATAGATTAAAACCATATTTTTATTATGCCTTTTTAGATTAAAGCGCATTCTTTTTGATATAAAAGGGCATAACTTGTTATTTTTGTAATGCTTGATAAATTTTTGAATCAATAAATAGTTTAAACCATTGATCAATAGCTATTTCACCAAGCTGATTTGAATAAAAATCACTGTTTGTTTATGACTTCGCCTTTGTCGCCAACCAACACAGTATAGAACCGACACACACCATCAGCGCACCATACCAAAAAGAAAGACCTAATGGCGTACTCAGTAACAATGCAGCAAAAAAAGCGGAAAGCACAGGAATAAAATAAGATGCTCCTGCCAGTAATGTCACATTACCATGCAAAATTCCAACATTCCAAGCTGCATAGCCGAAGCCCATCGCAGCAGCAGCAAAAACCAAGGAAATAGAGGATGACCAATCAAAAATAAAGCCATCCCCCCCCATCACAAGATATTTAATCCAAAGCACGATCGAAACCAAAATAAAGAATAAAGTAATTCCATTTGCTCCCTGAGCGATTCGTGCTGTAAGGGTACAATAAGCCGCCCACAACAATGTCCCAAGAAATGCCAATCCATAACTCAGTGGGTTCTGTTGAATATTGTTAGCCATGCCAATCAAATCAAATCCTTGCTCTCCTCCCAAAACCCAACAAATACCGAGTAGAGAAACAACGAAGCCAGGAATGATCAGAAAATTTGCTTTTTGTTGATTAAATAAAATCGCCGCAACCATCGTGAAAGTTGGCCATAAATAATTGACCATTCCGACTTCAATTGCTTGTCTATTTGTTTGGCTATATCCAATTGAAAGTGAAAGACAAATTTCATAGGCGACAAATAAAAAAGCACCCCAAATCAAATAAGTTTTTGGAAAACTTTTGAGAGGCGTCCAACCAATAGAAAGTAATAAGAATATTGAAGCAAGTGTATAGATTAATGCCGCACCACCAACTGCACCAAACTGAGTACTTACTTCTTTAATGAGCGCAACAATTAAACTCCAAAGCAAAATGGCAAGCAGTCCAATCAGTGTTGCTGTTTTTGAGTTCATATTGATATCAATTGAATCTTGGAACCAAAGCAACATGCCATCAATCGGGACTAAAATGCTGCTTTGATAAATTTAAAATGAGGCATGCGCCCAGAAAGAATTATTGCTGTTGCTGTTCTTGCTGCCAGCGGCGCTGTTGCAAACGTTCAGCTTCAACTTCACGTTTATTTAAGGCTCGTTCATACAGCTTCGTACCACGCAATTCAGGTGGCAAATAGTCTTGTAATACAAAATGTTCAGGATAATTATGTGGATACAAATAATCCACCCCATATCCTTGTTGCTTCATCAGTTTGGTTGGCGCATTGCGCAAGTGCAATGGTACAGGCAAATTTGCCGTTTTCTCTGCCAACTCTAAGGCACGATTGATGGCTAAATAGGTACTATTACTTTTCGGGCTGGTTGCCAAATAAACTGCGCATTGTCCTAAAATAATACGTGCCTCAGGCATACCCACCGCTTGAACTGAACGGAAGCACTCCCCTGCAAGTAACAAGGCATTTGGATTAGAATTTCCAATATCTTCTGATGCCGCAATCAACATGCGACGAGCAATAAATACTGGGTCTTCTCCACCTTTCAGCATTCTTGCCATCCAATACAAGGTAGCATCTGGATCACTTCCCCGAATCGATTTAATAAATGCTGAAACCAAATCGTAGTGCTGCTCACCTGACTTGTCATAACGCGCAATATTCTGCTGTGCAACTTTGACTACAATCGCGTTGGTCACGACATTTTCAACATCAGCTTCAAAGGTACTGGCGATTAAATCAATCAGATTAAGCGCCTTACGTGCATCACCTGCAGCAAATTGAATCAGTGCATCATATTCTTCAACTTGAATAAAACGCTCTTTGAGAAACTTATCACTTTGAATCGCTTTATTGATGAGTGTTTGAATGGCATCAGCATCCAAACTATTCAGCGTGTAGACCTGACAACGCGACAGTAAAGCGCTATTAACTTCAAAAGATGGGTTCTCTGTGGTTGCGCCGATCAGCGTAATTTTGCCTTTTTCGACTGCATTTAGTAACGCATCTTGCTGCGATTTATTAAAGCGATGAATCTCATCAATAAACACCACTGGAGTCAGCAGATCACCACTTTCCGCAATCACTTCTCGCAGCTCTTTTACACCAGTATTCAGCGCAGATAAGCTAATAAATGGGCGATCAACTGCTTGCGCCAGCAATAATGCGATCGTAGTTTTACCTACCCCTGGCGGACCCCAAAAGATAATCGAAGGTAAATGCCCTTGATCAATCATTTGGCGCAAAGGTGCATTTTCACCTAACAAATGATCTTGTCCGATAATTTCGGATAAGTCACGAGGACGTAAACGTTCAGGTAAAGGAATATGCGTATCTGACATCATCACTGGCTTTATGCTGTTTTATCCTAGTCTATTGTGTCTGAATCAAATCTACAATTTGAATCTACCAACAACTGATCAAGTTAAGGGGCTGCCTTCTGTTTCAGAATCTGCTGCATCGCTTGATAGGTTGCTTTAATACGCGCTTCATTTGGGAAATTGGTATTGGCGAGCATCACCATACCGATTTTATGCTGAGGGACAAATGCGGCATAAGCTCCAAAGCCATTGGTAGATCCTGTTTTATTAAAATAAGTGGATTGTGAGGCAATTTGGGGGTGTTTGATCAGCGTTACTGCATGGCTTTCTAAAGCCATTTTACTTGAGTTGCCTTGTAAAAGTGTTTCAAGCTTAACGGGATAAGCATATTGCTCCCATCCCAAACCCTGCGTCATTGCACCGACTTTATAATAACCGATATGGGTATTTTCAACGCCTTGACGAATTGGCCGATCTAATTGAGCTGAATTGATCTGTGCATCTAAAAATTTCAGCATATCCGAACTACTGCTTTTAACACCATAGGCTTCAGCATCAAACATCCCCGCTGATACACGGATTGCTTCATTATTCTTATAGCCCCAAGCATATTGTGACATCTTTTGTTCAGGGACATGAATATAACTCTGCGTCATTCCTAATTGAGGAAGTAAGGTTTTCTCTATCAATTCCGCATATGGCTTTTTCATCGCCAAAGCTGTGACATAACCCATTAAACCAATACTCGGATTTGAGTATTGACGAGCCTCCCCGATTTTGGTTTTTGTTTTCCAGTTTTGAAAATATTGAACCATATCCTGCTGAGTAACAACTTCATCTGGAAATTGCAGTGGAAAGCCACCTGCACTATAAGTTCCCAAATTCAGCAATGTAGCCTGATTCACGGCTGTATTTTTAAGTTCAGGGAAGTATTTGGCAGGATGATCCGATAATGACAACCGCCCTTGTGCTTGCGCATACCCCGCTAAAGTCGCATTGAACGTTTTACTGACTGAACCAAGTTCAAACAAGGTACTATTGGTCATAGCTTGGTTGCTTTGTAGCGAAGCAACACCATAATTTACAAAGTAATGTTGACCATCTAAAGTCACGGCAACGGCTAAGCCAGGAATTTTATATTCCTCTAAAAGTGGTTTAAACTGCTGATCTACAATCTTTTTTATCTGTAGCTCAGTTAAAGGTTGTGCCCATAAACTAGAGCTAGAGAACAATAGCCCAATCAACATCAATGTTTTATTTGAAAATAAATTTTGGTATTCCGACTGCATCATTAATCTTTTCACTTTGAGTTCATATTTAGTTTGCATTGAGCTTTAGCAATTTTGCTTGTGGACCATCTTGAATCACCCAAATCGAACCGTCTTGTGCTTGTTGTAACCCACGAATTCGTTGCTTCATATCCAAACGTTGCACTTCTTTAACGGGTTGCGACTTTAAATCAACCACAACAATCGACTTGGAAGACAAACCGCCAATCAAAGCTTTCTGCTGCCATAACGGGAATTTATCACCCGTGTAAATAATCATGCTTGAAGGTGAAATCACTGGTGTCCAATCGATTGCAGGCGCTTTAAATTCTGGGCGAGTTTTATGATCTGGAATTGGTAATCCTGAGTAATGATCGCCATTCGATACGATTGGATAACCATAGTTCGCGCCTTTAAGAATCTGATTAAGTTCATCACCTCCTTTCGGCCCCATTTCCACTACCCACAATTGTTTTTGGTCATCAAACGCCATACCCAGTGGATTACGATGACCCAATGACCAAATTTCAGCAGTCACGCCACCTTGTTGGCTAAAAGGGTTATCTGATAAAGGAGTTCCGTCTTCATTTAAACGTAGAATCTTACCCAGATTGCTTTTCATATCTTGGGCAGGATCGAATTTTTGTCGCTCACCTGAACTTACCCAAAGTTTTCCATCAGCACCAAATAACATACGATGAGCATAATGTCCTTGCCCTGACACTTTAGGTACTTGCTGCCAAATTCGTGTTAAATCCGTTAATTTCGGTTGCTCAGGATTAGATAAATCAAGTTTGGCACGAGAAATTTCAGCACCATAACCACCACTGCCTTGCACAGCATAGCTGAGATAAATCCAATGATTATTTTTAAAATCAGGATGCAAGACTACATCACCTAAGCCACCTTGCCCCCCATAACTTACAGTTGGGATGCCTTGAACATTAAGATTCTTCTTCGTTTTAGGATCAAATAATTTTAACTGTCCTTTACGCTCAGTGATCAGTAAACGCTGATCAGGTAATACAACAACAGCCCAAGGTTCATCAAACTGGGCAAAAGTATCAACTTGAAAAGTTTGGTTGAGCGTATTTTGAGTATGTTGAACAGAGTTTTCTGGTGCCTTAGAGTTGGTGTTATTGGGACCACAAGCGAGTAGCAAAAGTACACTGCTACAAATTAAAGGTGCTACAAATAATTTTGACATGACTGATCTCCCTTCGCATTCATTCATATTACGGAGATCAGCGCATAGAAATACTGTAAAATTGTTGTTTTTGATCAAGATCCATTTAACCAAATGATATGATTAAAAGATCAACGCACCCACCGTACGACATAATCTTCAATGTCATCTTCATTAATTTCAGTTTCTGAAATACAACGTCCTGCCGCAGATTTTTTTGCTTTTAGAACACTCTGACGAGAGCCAGTATTCAAATAATGCCATGACGGAAGATTTTTCCCCTCATTCAAACGTCTGTAAGCACAGCTTGGGGGCAACCATGTAATCGTTTGCAAACGTTCAGGGGTTAATTGTAGACAATCAGCAACATGCTCTTGGCGGTGTGCATAGTCTGAACAGCGTGCCGTTTTACAGTCTAGAAGCTTACATGCCACTTTGGTATATACGACTTCTGCGGTGTCTTCATCTTCAAGCTTGACCAAACAGCACAAACCACAGCCATCACATAGGGCTTCCCACTCAGCAGGGTTTAGCTGATCAAGTGAGTAGTTTTTCCAAAAGTTTGGACGCAATTCTAAAGACATGATTTTAAGCTGAAGAGGAGAATGCGCATAGTATAGCATTCCAATTCAAAAAACTGAGTTACTGAAATCATTCGCTTTTTAACACTTCTTTCTATAGTGAACATTTCAACCACAGAAACACCACATTTTGCTCAAAAAATACACGCTATAGTAAAAACATAATAAAATTAGGAGGGTAACTCATATGTTCCGTTGGGCTATAATATTTGCAATCATCGCATTAATTGCTAGTTTACTTGGCTTTGGTGGTGTAGCAGGTTTATCCAAAGATTTTGCCGTTATTTTACTGGTTGTCGCTGTTATTCTCGCTGTCGTGGGCTTTTTGTCACGTGGCAAAGTATAGAAAATTAACATCTCAATTTATAAAAAGAAGAATCTTTGTATTCTTCTTTTTTATTGCCATTATTTAACAAAAGCAACAGTTTATTAGTTTTCTCAGCGTATCAACTTTTGCTTTTTATGTTTTAATCAATGCATTCTAAAAATACAGATTAGGATTTGAAAATGAGCTTCCCGATTACAACTCGTGAAATTGAATATACAGCACCAGATGGTCAACGTTTGGTAGGTTATTTTGCTGCACCTGCAATCGATATGCCGACGGCAGGCGTAATCGTTGCACCTGAATGGTGGGGACGTAATGAATATACAGAACAACGTGCACGTGAACTGGCTGAACACGGCTTTGCTGCTCTCGCAATTGATATGTATGGTGATAAGAAAGTAACAACAGCTTCAGCACAAGCATACGAATGGATGATGCAAACGTTTGAGCATGTGGATACTGTAGTTGATCGTGCACAAGCAGGTCTAAATACTTTGGCAAATCAGCCTGAGGTAAATGCCGAAAAACTTGCAGCGATTGGCTTCTGCTATGGCGGCAAAGTGGTATTGGATCTAGCTCGCTCAGGTGCTAACTTAAAAGCGGTAACAACGTTCCATGCGAATCTCAGTCCCAAAGCTCCTGCTGAAAAAGGTAAGCTAAAAGCAGAAATCTTAGTGTTACATGGTGAACTAGATAGCATGGTGACTTTGGACGATGTTGCAAGTTTCCGTGAAGAAATGCACGCTGCTGAAGTGAACCATGAAGTAATTATTTTCGAAGATGCTAAACATGGTTTTAGTAACCCTCAGGCTGATGAGCGTGCTAAAGCCAATAACGTAGATTTGGGCTATAACGCAGAAGCAGAGCGTCAAGGTCTTGAAGCGATGTATGAGTTGTTAGATAAGCATTTAAAGTAATTTTAAAATTCGTATTTATACCAATACTCGCCAACATTGACTTGCGAAACGGCGACATGGATGTCGCCAACAGAATGTAAATTTTTTCGAGAGTTTTTAGAAATTTCAGATGATCCTCTCATCCTCCTAGATAGAAATCGTAAAGCTCATAAGCTCCTCACACAAACCCTCTAGTGCATATTTCCGCTATACTATAATTCTACTTTTCAATGTTCTGATTCATGTCTGATTTCTCATTTTCTGATGCTTTACTTACATGGTTTGATCAACATGGTCGCCATGACCTACCTTGGCAAGTTGCCGATGACCCGTATAAAGTTTGGGTGTCAGAAATTATGTTGCAACAGACTCAAGTCAAAACAGTGTTGCAATATTTCGATCGTTTTATTCAACGCTTTCCTACCGTAAATGATCTAGGTCAGGCAAGCTGGGATGATGTTGCTCCTTTTTGGGCGGGTCTTGGATATTATGCAAGAGCAAGAAATTTGCACAAAGCCGCAGCGATTGTTCATCAGCAAGGTAAATTCCCCGCAACCTTAGAACAATGGATTGAACTTCCTGGGATCGGACGCTCAACCGCAGGGGCGCTCATGTCGCTCGGTTTGCGTCAATACGGTGTGATCATGGATGGCAATGTGAAACGTGTTTTGGCTCGTTTCTTTGCGATTGAAGATGATTTGTCCAAGCCACAACATGAACGTGCTTTATGGAAAATTGCTGAAGATTTATGTCCAGAACAGCGAAATCATGACTATACCCAAGCCATTATGGATTTGGGTGCAACAGTCTGTACTCCGAAAAAACCTCTCTGTTTATATTGCCCTATGCAACAACACTGTCAGGCATATCAACAAGGCCTAGAACAAGAGTTGCCATTTAAAAAGGCCAAGAAGCCTGTTCCTGTTAAAACAGCAAGTGTCGTTGTGATTCAGTCAGGTAAAGAATGGTTTTGGCAACAGCGTGAAGCTCATGGTCTTTGGGGTGGATTGTATTGTCTTCCTATCATTGAAAGTGCAACTGAATTACAACAGATCGAACAGCACTTTAAGTTACAAGCTCAAGTATCATCCTTACAGATCAGTCATAGTTTTACACACTTCACATGGTTGCTCGATGAAAAAATGTTCCACGTGGAACATGATCAGAAAGAACAACTGAGCATAGAATTAAATGGGATATGGCTCACACCAGAATCTGCGATTGCTAAAGGTATTCCAACCGCGATGAAGAAACTGATCAATGCAAAACAAAAAACTTAAACACTTTAAAATGCGATGGATCAAAACATAGGAGTTTATGTGCGACATTCAATTTCGTATACGGTGATTGGACTGCTCATTATTTTTCTATCTGCGTGTACCACTACACCCCAAAAACCATCTCCTTTACGCAGCGCACAAGTCAGCAAATTAAAAAATATGCGCTTAGACACTCGCCTCCCCATACCTGTAAAAGGTGTTCGCAAAAACGAGTTACGCGATACTTGGGGAGCTGCACGTAGCCAAGGACGAAGCCATGAAGGGATTGATATCATGGCAGAGCGTGGCACGAAAGTGTATAGTGCAACCGAAGGACTCATCGCAGATTTACGCAATAATAATTTGGGTGGCAAGGTCATTTGGATCTTAGGACCATCAGGTTCTTGGCACTACTATGCACATCTGGATGACCACAAACGCGGACTTAAAGTTGGGGATTATATTCGCAAGGGTGATGTGATTGGCTATGTCGGCAATACAGGTAATGCACGTCATACTGCTCCGCATTTACATTACGGTATTTATTTAAATGGCAAAGGGCGTGGAGCAGTCAATCCATACCCATATTTACGTTAGGAACACACAATGTCAGAAGCATTGATAGAACGTCTGGTTACATTTGCAGAATCAGGAAATCAGCAAAAAATTATTCTGAATGGCACCAGCTATCAAGGTTGGATTATGGAAATCACAGAAGATGCTTTGCTGATCAGCACAGGTTTCGCAGATAAATCTGGTAAAGACTTTTGGTTGAAATTCACTGATTTGAGTTCTGCTGAGTTGTATTATTGGGATACTCGCCCAAATGAATGGGTTGCATTCAAACTTTAATTTTCTCGATATTTATAACGATAAGGAGCATCAAAATGACAAGTCAACGCTGTGGTTGGTGCTCTGATGATCCCCTGTATATCGCTTACCATGATGAAGAATGGGGTAAGCCTGAATACGATGAAGCGCGTTTATTTGAAATGCTTTGCCTAGAGGGTCAACAAGCTGGCCTTTCTTGGATTACTGTACTCAAGAAAAGAGAACACTACCGTGCTCATTTCTTTCAACATCCTGTAGCAAAAATTGCCGAGCTTACAGATGATCAACTGGAACATAAACTGAGTGATACAGGTCTGATTCGCCATTTAGGTAAACTAAAAGCAATTCGAGACAATGCGATTGCTTGGCAACAATTAAAGCAGGATGTGGACGATGTCTCTGCATGGCTGTGGGCTTTTGTCAGTCACGATGTATTGAACAATGATGTGATCAATTATCGAGAAGCCACAGCACAAACAGAGATCAGCCAAACCCTCTCTAAAACCTTAAAAAAGCGTGGATTTAAGTTTGTGGGTCCAACGACTTGTTATGCATTCATGCAAGCTGTGGGCATGGTCAACGATCACGAAAATCATTGTCCCTTTAAATAAAATACAATCCTATCCAAAGGAGTCCTTCCATGAGCAACAATCAAATACGTGCTTATGCTGCGATGCAAGCAGGTGAACAACTGGTTCCTTATCAATTTGACGCAGGCGATTTACAAGCCCATCAAGTCGAAGTCAAAGTTGAATATTGTGGTTTATGTCATTCAGATATTTCAGTGATTAATAATGATTGGCGATCATCTACTTATCCTGTGGTTGCTGGTCATGAAATTATTGGAACCATCACTACTCTTGGTTCTGAAGCGAAAGGGCTCAGAGTAGGTCAACGTGTTGGTATCGGATGGACAGCAGAAAGTTGTCAAGCTTGTGATCCCTGCATCGGTGGTAATCAAGTGTTATGTACTGGCGGCAGTGTTGCAACGATCGTAGGACATGCTGGTGGATTTGCAGATAAAGTTCGTGCTGGCTGGCAATGGGTGATTCCGCTACCCGATGATTTAGACCCAGAAAGTGCAGGTCCTTTGTTATGTGGTGGGATTACAGTTTTCGATCCTCTACTTAAACATAAAATCCAAGCCACGCATCATGTCGGTGTAATTGGTATCGGTGGCTTAGGTCACATGGCGATTAAACTACTCAAAGCATGGGGTTGTGAAATTACGGCATTTAGCTCAAATCCTGAGAAAACTGATGAGCTGAAAGCCATGGGTGCAGATCACGTTGTGAATAGCCGCGATGCGCAGGCCATCAAAGCTCAACGAGGAAAATTTGATTTATTGTTGAGTACAGTCAATGTGACGCTAAACTGGCAAGCCTTTCTCAGTACTTTAGCACCTAATGGCTCATTGCATTTTCTAGGTCTGACTTTAGAACCTATTCCAGTTTCAGTCGGTGCTTTGATTGATGGTGCCAAATCAGTAACTGGTTCACCGACGGGTTCTCCTTTAGCACTTCGTCAACTTCTTCAATTTGCAGCACGTAAAAATATCGCCCCGCAAATTGAACTCTATCCTATGTCACAGCTCAACGATGCCATTGAGCGACTTCATTCAGGTCAAGCACGTTATCGCATCGTCTTAAAAGCAGACTTCGACTAACTCAATTTCGACTTGAGACTTTCTCTGACCCAATCCGCCAACTGCTGAATAGCTTGGCGGATTTCATCAGTCAAAGCATGGCCAGCGTTTAATCGTAGAAAATGCTGATAACGCTGATCTTCACCAAATACCTCACCTGGAACGATATTGATTCCATATTGCTGCGCGCGATAATACAACTCTAAACCTGTAATGGTGTTTGGTAGTTGCATCCACAGCACATATCCACCACTCGATTGGCTAAGTGCGATCGGAATCCCCTGAAACTGCTCCAAAATACATGCACGATATTGTTCGACTTGCTGCATGAGAGCAGGTCTTAAACGCTCCAAATGCTCTCGATAGGCACGACTATAGATAAAGTCGGCTAAACCAAGCTGTAAGGGGGTATTAACCCCAACATTATTTGCTAACAGAGCTGGTCTTAAGTGCTGTAATTGTTGACCTAAACAAAACCACCCCACACGATAAGCACTGGATAAAGATTTAGAAACAGAACCACACCAAATTACATAGCCCTGTTGATCCCAATAACGAATCGGTAAAGGGCGTTCTTTTTGAAAACTACATTCAGCATAAATATCATCTTCCAAAACAAAGCATTGATACTTTTGTGCCAACTCGGCAATTTTTTGTTTTTGCTGATTGCTCAGACAATAGCCCAAAGGATTTTGAAAATTCGCAGTCAGTAAGCATAACTTCGCACTACCCTGCTGCATAAAATATTCTAACCGCTCTAGGTCTATGCTTTGATGATCCGCAGGTATTTCAATAATTTTACGTTTCAATCCTGCAAGGAGCTGAAGCTGACCGTTAAAGGTTGGTGTTGGAACGATAATACTATCGCCCTCTCGACTCATTTGCTGAATCAACAGTGACAGTGCAGGCATACATCCATTACTAATAAAAGTATCGTCTGGGGCGATATAGATACCATCCTCACGCCAATGATCAGAAAGTGCTTGTCGGAGCTGTAGATGTCCTTGTTTATTACAGTACAAAAAATCTTCAGGTTGGCAATGCTTCAAAGCTCGCTGCAAAGAACGGCGCAAACCATCCACAGGTATTAAATGAGGAGATAACTGAATCGCACCTAAGGGCGTTAAATGACTTTGTATGGATGCCGTTTGGATTTGATTTTGCAACTCTAAATTTGAAACTCGTCTTGGCATCGATTCAAATTTTGGGCTTTCAGGTACCGGACTTTGGTATTGTCTCGAGCTAACAAAGTAACCTGATTTGGGTTTGACATAGATCAAGCCTTTGGCTTCTAACAATTCATAACATTGCTGCGCTGTGCTTAAACTGATTTTTTGTTGGCGTGCAAATTCTCTTAATGAACTTAACTTCTGTTGCGGTTGCAGTTCATGTTGGTAAATCTTTTGTGACAGCTGTTCCGCCAAGCGTTGATATTGAAATGTCATGTCTGTACTGATTTTTTAAAATTTTCTGTATCTGTATTGGTTTATACAACACCTTTAAGCTATAAAAATCAACAGCAGAGGAGTAAAACAATGAAAATTAATAACTTATTTTTAGTAAGTATATTGCTACTTACAGGTTGTCAGTTGCCTGATCAGAAAACATATCAGCAGCAAGAAATTTGCAAATCTCTCGCTGAAGGTTATTTGAAAATTCAAAACCGACAAGGTTATGAGCTATGGAAACTAAAAAATCATAACCCTCAAACCAAAACAGATACGGTAGAGTTGACCTATAAAAAACCCAATGAAAATGGTGTGGTCGTAAGCGCATCATTATTACCAACAGTTGTTTTGGAGTGTACGCGCAAAGAGCAACAGATTGTCATGTCTATCCCTCAAACAACAGGAGAATCTATTCCTGTTCTGGAAGTTCAAGTTCCACCTACGTCTACTGACACACAGAAAAACCTTGGCTTAGTTGCTCAGACAAAAATTCAATAAAGAGACGAACACGTTTGGGTAAATGCTCTTGTTGGTAATAAACAGCATGGATGCTTTGATAAGAGTGCTCAATTTGGTCTTCAAATAATGCGACCAAACGTCCTTCGTTTAAATCTTGCCAGATTTCAAACTCAGATAATCGTGCAACCCCCTGTCCTCGTAGACACAATTGCCGTACTGTCTCCCCACTAGATGCTTTGATTTTGGCTTGTGCAAAGAAGTATTCAT
Source organism: Acinetobacter sp. GWC1_38_13 (assembly GCF_001767535.1). Taxonomy (NCBI): domain Bacteria; kingdom Pseudomonadati; phylum Pseudomonadota; class Gammaproteobacteria; order Moraxellales; family Moraxellaceae; genus Acinetobacter; species Acinetobacter sp. GWC1_38_13. The sequence continues at coordinate 35,439 of NZ_MELG01000035.1, forward strand.
CATCTACTTTAATCGGCCACTGATTAATATGAATCGGGCGTGTGAAGCCAATTAAATCATGCTGTAACAATTGTTTTGCTTGCGTCGGTGTCCCCATCCGTTTTAAGTAATGGGGACTAGCCACAATATACAAACGACTTTTACATACCAATTTTGCATGAAGACTTGAATCATGTAATTCACCAAAGCGAAATGCGACATCAGTTTTATGCTCCAGTAAATCAATCACTTGATCATTACTGTTTAATTCAATCTCAATATTCGGATAGCGCTGCCGAAATACGCGCATCAAAGGAGCAATCACGTGCAAGATAAATGGCGCGGCCGAATCAACACGAATCAAACCAGATGTATCTTGATCTGAACGCTGCAAAGCTTCTTCGGCCGCACTCAAATCATTTAAAATCTTTCGGGCATGCGCTAAGAACTGCTGACCTTCTTGAGTGAGTTTTAATTTTCGTGTGGTGCGTTCCAGCAAAGTCACTTCAAGCTTAGACTCTAAACGACTTAAAGAACGACTCAAGCCAGATGCTGTTTGACCTAATCGCTCAGCAGCTGCAATAAATGAACCTGTATCAACAATCGTTATAAAGGCGAGCAATTCCTCAATACTTGATTTCATTATCACCCCCTATTGTTGATATTCAGTCAACTATATTTTGCAAATTCATCTATTTTTTAGCAACAATAATCATCGCAAAATTGCCTTCATCAACAAATTAGACTCTTTTGAGTTAAAAAATTAGGTGAAGAATGTGCAAATCCCTCAATTTGGTTTAGGTACTTATCGTTTAAATGATCAAATCCTGATTGATTCAGTCAAAACTGCCTTAGATGTCGGCTATCGCGCTATTGATACAGCACAAATTTATGAGAATGAAGCAGCAGTAGGACAGGCTATCCGTGAAAGCGGGATTGCTCGCCAAGATTTATTCTTAACTACAAAAATATGGGTCAATAACTTTTCTGAACAACGCCTGATCCCAAGCCTAAAAGAAAGTTTGCAAAAATTAGGCACTGAAGCAGTTGATCTGACCTTAATCCATTGGCCAGCACCATCACAAGGGACAGATATCACAGAAGTGATGCAATTATTATTAGAAGCCAAACAACAAGGCTTAACCAAACTCATTGGGATTTCAAATTTCAATATTGTACTTACTCAACAAGCGATTGATAGCATTGGCGCAGAACATATTGCCACCAATCAAATCGAACTAAGCCCTTATTTGCAAAATCAAAACTTGGCAAATTACCTGACACAACAACAGATTGATGTGACCTCTTACATGACTCTTGCTTACGGGAAAGTGCTCAAAGACCCAACTTTGCTTGAGATTGCAGCACAACATCGGGCTACTTCAGCACAAGTTGCTTTAGTTTGGGCATTACAAAAGGGTTATGCGGTTATTCCATCATCAACCAAACGTGAGAACCTGATCAGCAACTTGAAAGCACAAGAATTAAAACTAAGCGAACAAGAAATGCAGCTGATTGCGGAACTGGATCGTAATGGTCGTGAAATTGACCCACCTGAACTTGCACCAGTATGGGATAAATAAACATGAAGCAGCGGATCAATCTTCCTTTGCTCGCATTAGCTATTGGTGCGTTTGCCATTGGAACCACTGAATTCTCGCCTATGGGCTTATTGCCGAACATTGCCCATGATCTTGGTGTTTCGATTCCAAGTGCAGGTATGTTGATTACAGGTTATGCCTTGGGGGTGATGCTAGGTGCCCCAATCGTCACTTTATGGTTCGGTGGTTTTGCTCGTCGCAATGCTTTAATTCTTCTGATGGCCATTTTTACCATTGGCAACTTAATTGCGGCATTTGCACCAAATTATATGAGCCTGATGGGCGCACGCTTGATTACCAGTCTCAATCACGGTGCTTTCTTCGGGATTGGCTCAGTCGTAGCTGCGAGTGTCGTACCTGCACATAAACAAGCCAGTGCTGTAGCTACCATGTTCATGGGACTAACAATTGCCAATATTGGTGGCGTTCCTTTAGCGACATGGGTAGGACAAACCATTGGCTGGCGAATGTCTTTTCTTGCGATTGCGGTGTTGGGTGTAGTGACGATGTGGTCTCTATGGAAAGCACTGCCTGTGGGTGCTGTTGGACAAAAAACCGACGTTAAAATGGAATTAAAAGTTCTCACTCGGCTCCCTGTGATTTTGGCACTTCTTACCACCGTGTTCGGTGCCTCAGCAATGTTTACCCTTTACACCTATATCGCCCCGAGTTTAGTTGCTTTCAATCACGCCTCACCGATGTTTATCACCATGATGTTAGTTTTAATTGGGGTTGGCTTTTCAATTGGAAACCATCTAGGTGGCAAGCTTGCAGATCGATCTATTGATAAAACTTTAATTGGTTTCTTCATCGCCTTGATTGTATTGATGGCCGTTTTCCCTCTGCTGGCTCAAACCCAAGTCGGAGCAGCTGTTGGGCTGGTTCTATGGGGCGCGGCAGCATTTGCAATTGTACCATCACTGCAAATGCGGGTTATGTCGGTAGCACATGAAGCATCTGGTCTCGCTTCCTCTGTAAATATCGGAGCATTTAACTTAGGCAATGCAGTTGGTGCGGCGGCTGGAGGAGCTGTTTTAAGTCTAGGTCTGAGCTATGCCTCAGTATCAATGATCGGAGCAGCTCTTGCGGCGATTGGATTACTTTTGGTGTTTATCCAAATCTTTCTCGCATCTCGATCTAAGCTTAACTATCAGCACTGCACCCAAACCTAGAACATAAAAAAGCCTGATTGAATCAGGCTTTTTTATTACTTCAGTACATCTGGTAATTTCGGTTGTACATACAAAGGATTATTCACTTCCTTTTTCATTTTCATCAGCATTTGATAGGGTTGTTGCTGTACAAACATATTCACAAAACTAAGCGGAATTGCACCAGCTGGATCTGCATAACCTGTTGTAGATACTTTGACTTTATTATTTGCTAACTTTTGAAAAGTCCAATCACCCTCATAGCGGGTTAAACGAATCACATCAGGCTGTTCAGGATAGTTATTTTTAATGGCATTGTTTTTAATACTAATACTGCCATCCGCATTTTTACTCATTTTCCCTTTTATCACCACATCGCGATCTTTTAATGGAAAAGGAAAATCAAGCACCATATATAATGTGAACTCACCCTTCTTCTCGTCTCGAGATAATAGTTGAGCCTTACCCACATAAGGAACCCATTGTGGGGTGCGTTCAACATCAAGAACTACGGCTACAGCCCGTTCTAATGGCACATCAAACGTTGTTTCTGCTTTATATTGGAATACTGGATTATTTTCAGTTTGATATGTCCAAACTTTAATATTATTTCGGTGCAAACTGAGTTTCGGAGCTTCTGCGGCACTGACGACCAAACTCGTCGCACTTAGCAGCGTAGCAAGAACAATATGTTTTTTATTCATGTCATGCTCAATTGTTGTAATGAGGTTTGGAGCTTATCGTGCTTTTTGGGATGTATTGAAAGCGCAATAAGCTCTTTTTATAGTGCAAAAAGGGAACTTTTTATACTTGAATATCGTTAAAGCCTAAGACATCTTTCATGTCATATTTACGAGCTTCACGCCCTACAACCCATGCTGCTGCACGTACTGCACCCGAAGCGAAGTTCATACGGTTTGTCGCTTTGTGCGTCACTTCAACACGTTCACCTTCACCGATAAACATAACGGTATGCTCACCCACAATATCGCCACCACGAATGGTTTCAAAACCGATAGTTTGACGATCACGTGGACCCGTATAGCCTTCACGACCATAGACTGCAACTTCTTTTAAGTTGCGCCCTAAGGTATCAGCGATTGCTTCACCCATCATAAATGCTGTGCCAGACGGTGCATCTACTTTATGACGGTGATGTGCTTCAATGATTTCGATATCGACCGTATCACCAAATACTTTTGCTGCAAGTTCCAAAAGTTTGATTGATACATTTACACCTACAGAATAGTTTGCAGCATAAACAACTGGGGTTTGAGTTGCTGATTCATCTAAGAATGCTTTTTGTTCCTCAGACATGCCCGTCGTTCCAATCACCATCGCTACACCAGCTTCACGACAAAGCTTTAAGTGTTGTTCTGTTGCGGCTGGTGCAGTGAAATCAATCACCACGTCACAATCTTTTAATACTTCAGCTAAACTGCCAACGATCTTTACGCCCAAACTTCCAACGCCTGCAAGCTCACCTGCATCTGCGCCGACTAAACTGCTTTCAGGGCGTTCTACTGCTGCTGCAAGTTGATAGCCTGCTTCTTGTACAGCCTGAATCAGAATACGGCCCATGCGTCCGCCAGCACCTAAGATCCCAATGCGTGGAGAAGTTGACATAATGTTTCCCAGTCTTTTATTTAAACAATTTCGCTACTATAGCAAATGAATGGCATCTATACATCTATAAAGTATTACTTATCATAGACTTAAATCCCCCTAACACCTCTTTAAAAATAGAGGGTAAATTTCTGCTAATTCAGTATGTTATAGGATAGACAATGCTCCCTCATTTGAAAAATGAAGGTTGCGGAGGATTTAAAATTTCCCATAAAAAAACCTGCCGAAGCAGGTTTTTTTATTGATGCCTATTAATCAAAGAGGCGATCAAAGAATGATTTTTTCTTTGGAGACGATGCATGACCATCACCATCTAAAGATGCTTGTAATTCTTTAAGTAACTCGCGTTGACGGCTAGTTAAATTTACTGGGGTTTCTATAACGATGCGGCAAAGTAAATCACCCACCATACTGCTACGTACAGGACGAACACCTTTGCCACGTAAACGGAACAATTTACCCGTTTGAGTCCCCTCAGGAATCTTCAAACTCACACGACCGTCCAAGGTTGGGATTTCAATTTCTTTACCCAAAGCGGCATCCGCGATACTAACTGGCACATCCATATATAGATCAGCGCCATCACGTTGGAAAATTTCATGCTCGCGCACAACCACTTCAACGTATAAATCACCTGATTGACCATCACGAATCGCTTCGCCTTTACCTGTTAAGCGAACACGATCACCGTTGTCCACACCCGCAGGGATGGTAACTTCAAGTGTTTGTTGACGATCTGCAACACCAGAGCCATGACAAGTATTACAAGGATTTTTAATAATTTTGCCTTGACCACGACAGGTGCTACAAGTTTGCTGCACAGAGAAGAAGCCCTGTTGCATACGAACTTGACCTGAACCATGACAAGTACGGCATGTTTCGACATCGTTTGGATTTTTAGATCCTTTGCCATCACAAGTTTCACATGGCGCAGGAGCCGTAAAAGTAATGGTTTTTTTAACGCCTTTAACTGCTTCTTCTAACGTCAATTCCATCACATAGCGGAGGTCTGAACCACGGCGTTGGCGTTGCTGCTGGCGACCGCCTCCAAATGCACCACCAAAAATATCACCAAATTGGCTGAAAATATCTTCGGCACTAAAACCGCCACCGAAGCCACCGCCACCACCAAAACCGCCTTCAAATGCACTATGTCCAGCACGGTCATACATACTTCGCTTTTCACTGTCAGACAGGATTTCATAGGCTTCTGATGCTTCTTTGAATTTTTCTTCAGCTTCAGCGTTGTCAGGGTTACGGTCAGGGTGATACTTCATCGCCAACTTACGATAGGCTTTTTTGATCTCATCATCACCTGCGGTTTTCGAAACGCCTAAAACCTCATAATAATCACGTTTAGCCATGGTTGGCGATGCTCCTCACGGAATTTATTAAATCTCTACGAATAAATAGGCTCTGTTGATCTTATTTTTGAGATCAACAGAGCCTAGATAGGGGCTATATTACAAATTTACAAGGTCTAAGTTAATAAAAAAGCAGCTTTATTAGAAAACTGCTTTATTTTTTAAATACTTAGAAAGTCCTTTCAGCCAAGCATTCAACAAGAATAACCAAGCAATTGAACTAAATACAACACCTGCGACTGTTGTAGCAGTCACCCAAATTGCACTGTCCCATGCAAAAAAGAACAATGGGATAAACCACAAAGAGGCAAAAAAAGCCATCATAATAAATAACAGCACATTACGCATGATCCATAGGGCATGCGCATGAATCCAAACTTCGGCATTATCCACAATCGCAACTTTTCGTGCAAACATGTATGCAAACGCAGCAAACAAAATTGTAAATAATGCAAGAAACATGAACACGTAAGAAATCGCTACATAGCGACGATGCTGCTCAATATTGTCTTGCCCCATGCTCTATTTCACCTCAATCCATGCATTTTGCCAAATCAATCATGCAATGAAATTCAATTATTTTTTGGTCTTAAAATATAGGTGCTACTATATTGAAATTTTCAATATTTCGCACCTTTATTCACAAAATAATTACGTTAGATATGTTGCTTTTTTGACCTTAAACCACGCTGCATAGAGTGCAGGCAGGAAAAATAGGGTTAATAAGGTCGCAACAATCAATCCACCCATAATTGCAACAGCCATTGGACCAAAGAAAATACTGCGTGAAAGTGGGATCATTGCAAGAACTGCAGCAAGTGCTGTCAGCACAATCGGACGGAATCGTCGCATCGTCGCATCAATCACCGCATCCCATGCTGCTTGTCCAGCCTGAATATCTTGCTCAATCTGATCAATCAAGATCAATGAGTTACGCATGATCATACCAGACAAGGCGATTGTCCCAAGCATAGCCACAAAACCAAAAGGCTTATTAAACAGTAGCAAGAATGCAACAACGCCTATCAACCCTAATGGTGCGGTTAACAACACAATCGTCGCACGCGACATACTGCGTAATTGAATCATGAGCAAAGTCATCACTACAGCTAGGAATAATGGCATTCCTGCATTGACTGAACTTTGACCCTTAGCAGATTCTTCAACAGTTCCCCCAACTTCGAGCAAATAACCATTTGGCAGATCATCACGCAAGTCCTGCATCTGATCAGCTAACTGCTGAACCACCGTGGCAGGTTGTAGATGGCTACGAATATCTGCTCTTACAGTAATGGTTGGTAAACGGTTACGATGCCAAATCAAGCCTTCTTCAAATCGTGATTCTATTTTTGCAATCTGTGCCAATGGGACTGTTGTGCCCTGCGTTGTCGGAACTGCTAAAGATGCTAAAGATGCCACTTCTGCACGCTCAGCCTGATCTCCTCGCAAGCGAATTTCAATTAACTCACGTTTTTCGCGATACTGATTCATCACTGTACCAGTCACCGAAGCATTCAAGAAATTGGCTAAATCAAAACTCGTAACACCCATTTGACGCGCACGGTCTTGATCGATTTCGATAGCAATAATCTTGCTTGGCTCACCCCAATCTAAATGCACATTGGTGGTATTCGGATCTTCACTCATCACTTTTGCCACTTTTTGTGCCCATAGACGCACGGTGCTTAGATCTTCTCCTGAAACACGATATTGCAATGGGTATCCCACTGGTGGACCATTTTCGAGCAACGAAACACGCGTACGCACTTGAGGCAATAATTGCTTGATTTGCGTTTCTAAAGAACGGCGAATTTCATCACGATCATCTAAAGACGATGCGAGTACGACAAACTGCGCAAAACTGGCTTGCGGTAGTTGTTGGTCTAAAGGTAAGTAAAAGCGAGGAGAACCTGTTCCAACGTAGGCAACATAATTATCGATCCCTTTTTGTTTAGATAAGAATGACTCCACCTTTTTAACAGCCTGTTCAGTCGCTGTCAGTGACGCACCTTCTTCAAGCTTTAAATCCACTAAGATTTCTGCACGGTTAGATGGTGGAAAGAATTGTTGAGGAACGAATTTAAACATCGCAACTGATAAAACAAAGATTGCCACCGTGACTCCGATTACTGTTTTACGATACGTAATACAGAGCTCTACCATACGACGGAAAGACTGATAAAACTTGGTTTGATAGGGATCATGGTGCTGTCCATGTGCCTGTACAACAGGTTCAGGCTGTTTCCGCAATCTCGCCCAAAGCCTCAAATACCATGCTGCTTTCTGTTGTTGCTTGGTGAAGTCAGGGAGTAATTTTTCACCCAAATATGGAACAAAGAGTACGGCTGCTATCCATGACACAATTAACGCAATGGTTACGACTTGGAAAATAGAACGTGTATATTCGCCAGTTCCTGATTGTGCCGTTGCAATCGGTAAGAAACCTGCTGCGGTAATCAATGTTCCTGTCAGCATTGGAAATGCCGTGGTTTGCCACGCAAATCCCGCTGCTTTGAGTCTGCTGTAGCCCTGCTCCATTTTAATTGCCATCATTTCAACAGCAATAATGGCATCATCGACCAACAAACCGAGTGCAAGAATCAAGGCACCGAGGGAAATCTTATGCAGACCGACATCAAATAGATTCATCCCTGCAAAGGTCATTGCCAAAACGAGTGGAATAGACAAAGCCACCACCAGTCCTGTGCGAAACCCTAAGGAAAAGAAGCTGACCAATAAAACGATAATGACCGCTTCAGCCAATACCTTTAAAAATTCCTGAATACTGCGTTGTACTGCGACTGGTTGATCTGAAACTTTTTGAAGTTTCATGCCCACAGGCAATGATTTCTGCAAATGATTAAATTCGGTTTCTAAGTTTTTGCCCAAAGCGATGATGTCACCGCCTTTGCGCATCGAAACCGCGATGCCAATTCCATTTTCCCCCATAAAACGCATGCGAGGTTGAGCAGGTTCACTGAAGCCCCGATAAACATCAGCAACATCCCCCAATTGAATGGTTTTATCACCGACCAATAGCGGCATTTTTTTCAGATCATCTACACTGTGCAAATGTCCACTGACGCGAAGTTGAATACGATCTGTGCCAGTCTCAAAAAATCCTGCACTTGCCATATCATTTTGCTTTTGTATCGCTTCTTGAATCGCTGTCACAGGTACACCGAGCTGCACTGCTTTGGTATTGGATAATTCAATCCATATTTTTTGATCTTGTAATCCGACTAAATTGACTTTGCTCACATCTTTGACTCGTTGCAATTGCAGTTGCAAACGATCGGCATATTCTTTCATTACCGCATAGTCAAAATCGTTCCCTGTAAGGACATAGATGTTGCCAAAAGTATCGCCAAACTCATCATTGAAAAATGGTCCTTGTACACCACTGGGTAACTGATGGCGGATATCATTGACCTTTTTTCTGACGTTGTACCAAACATCAGGTATTGCACTCGAAGGTAAACTGTCTTTAGCAACAAAAGTCACCAAAGATTCACCGGGACGTGAATAAGCCATGATGCGGTCATACTGACCTGTGGTCATTAATTCTTTTTCAATTCGATCGGTCACGAGTGTCGAGACTTCTTTAGCCGTTGCACCAGGCCAGTAAGTCTGTACCACCATCACTTTAAAGGTAAAAGGTGGATCCTCACTTTGCGACAGCTTGGAATAAGACATAATCCCGACGATGCTGAGTAGCAGCATAAAATAAAGCACAATGCCTTTATTTTTCAGTGCCCATTCTGAGAGGTTAAATTTCATGATTAACCTCCAGTTTTGATCGTGACTTCACGATTCTCTCGGTCTACAGGATGAATCTTTTGTTGCTCACGTAACAAATGTACACCGCCAACCACAACCCAGTCCGTTGCTTTTAAACCAGACAGGACAGGAACACTATCTCGACCATAAGCACCCAAGCGAACTGGAACTTTACGTAAGGTCTTATTTGTCGTCACGACCCATACAAATGCCTGCTGATCATTAGCCGTCACACTAGAGAGTGGGACGCTGAGGACATTTGTTTGATTTGCAACAAAGAATACACGCGCACTTTGTCCCAACTGAATGCTAGATTGACCTTCCAATAAGGAAACCTTGACCGTAAATGTTCGAGATTGATCAGCAGCAGGAGAAACCTCTCGTACTTTAGCTGCAAATCGAAGGTCTGGCTGAGACCACAGTGTGACCCAAGCAGGCTGCCCCACTTTAATCGTTGCGACTGCTTGTTCAGGGACTCCAAATACAACTTCACGCTCTCCATCAATCGCGAGCAGATAGGCAGCCTGTCCTGCTGCAACCACCTGCCCCACTTCAATTTGACGTTCGGTAATCACGCCATTTTTATTGGAGATCAGCTGGTTATATCCCGTTTGATTCGAAGAAACTTCATAGTTTGAGCGTGCTTGTTGCAAACTTGCTTGCGCCGCTTCGTATTGATTTTTGATGGCATCAAATTGTGAGCGACTGACTGCATTTACTGGCAATAATTGCTGATAACGCTGATATTCTTGCGCTGCAATTTTTGCTGCTGCTTGTGCACTGTCTAGCTGTGCTTTAGCTGCATTAAGTTGTAACTGAGCATCTTTAACATCTAACTTCGCTAATACTTGCCCAATTCTGACTCGATCACCAACATCGACAAAGCGTTCGGTAATTTGTCCTCCAACACGAAATGCCAATGCCGTTTGCTGTCTCGCCTGTACATCACCTGCATAGCTTTTTTGATCAATATGATTACTACTCGGTTGCGCGACCATGACATAAGGAATTTCTTCCGTCTTTGGAACCTCTTTTTGACATGCTGTTAAAGTGACACTGCTGAGTACGAGCAATCCCACAATTACATGATTTAGCAGATTCATCTCTTTTTCGCTCTTATTCAAATTGATTTTTTAAGGCACAATATGAATATCATGATAAATTGTTTATTTTTTAATTAATATACCCATGAGTACACTAATTAAAAATTAAAGTTATTTATTTGATTTTTAATTTAATTAAAAGAGAACGATAACGTGCAAAACAGTAGTGGTCGCCCTAAAGATTTGGAAAAAAGAGCTAAAATTTTACAGGCTGCGAAATCTCTTTTCCTAAAAATGGGTTATCACGCTGCCAACATGAATCAAATTGCCAAAGAAGCAGGCGTCACGAAACTGACCGTGTATAACCACTTTCAAGACAAAGCCAATTTATTTATCTGTGCAATTGAAGAAACCTGTGAAGAATCTATTTGTGCTAAAGAAATCATTCTCACGGCAGAAACCAATTTTACACAAGCACTCTATCTGATGTGCCATCGTGCTTTAACTATTATTTATCTTCCTGAGGCATTAAAACTTGATCGTTTATTGTTCGAACTCGCAGCAGAACAAAGCCCTTTAACACAGCAGTTTTTCGATGCTTCACATACACGTATGAGCAATGTTTGGTGTAATTTTTTTGAGCAGGCAATTGCACTTAAATTTATTCGTGCTGACGATCCTTTAAAACAAACTGAATTATTCGTGTCTTTAATGTTGGGCTTACGTCATTACCGAGTTCTACTCGGATTGGATGAAGTGCCGACCGCGAATGAAATCGATCAGATGATTCAACAAGCGATTGAGCTTTTTTTGCTTAAATATCAACCCAAAAATTAAATAAAATTCACATTTTTTACGTTCTGCTCTTGGATTGTCTCTCAATCGCGTTATAGTCGAATGAGAACATCAGGAGAAATAGAATGATTCAACAAATCACAGCTCCATTACGAGAAGACGTCCGTTTATTGGGCAACTTACTCGGCGAAACATTAAAACTACATGCTGGGCAAGATTTGTTTAATCAAATTGAGCAAATTCGCGCTTTAGCAAAAGGCGCACGTGACGGTCAAATAGAAGCAGAGAAGCAGTTAGAACAGCTTTTTCTTGGGCTAAAAGATGAGGAGATTTTGCCTTTAACACGAGCATTCTCACATTTTCTTAACTTCGCTAATATTGCTGAACAATATCACGTGGTACGTAGTCGACGTCATGCGGAGTTTGACGAGCATGCGCCTAGCCCCAATCCGCTCACTCACCTGTTTGAAAAATTTAAAAATCAGCAAATTTCTGAACAGCAATTATTTCAACAAATTTGCGATCTAAAAATTGAGCTAGTACTGACAGCGCATCCAACAGAAGTTAGTCGTCGTACCCTGATCCAAAAATATGATGATATTACGGATTGTCTATCACAGCTTGATCAAAAGAAATTAACGCCTCGTGAACGTCAACAGACCATCGCCACACTCAAACAGCTAGTCACCTCTGCATGGCAAACCGATGAAATCCGTCAACACCGCCCGACGCCTGTAGATGAAGCAAAATGGGGGTTTGCAACGATTGAACAAACGTTATGGAATGCTGTACCTAAATTTATTCGTGAATTAAATGAATTAACACAACAGCATTGCCTGCAAGCTTTGCCTCTCAGCATAGCACCGATCCGTTTTGCCTCATGGATGGGTGGCGACCGCGATGGTAATCCGAATGTCACTCATCAAGTGACACAGGAAGTCCTGTGGTTATCGCGTTGGCAAGCTGCAGATTTATACCTCCGAGATATTGAAAATCTACGTTGGGAACTTTCTATCCAAAATTGTTCTAAAGAGCTTAGTGAAGCTTTAGGTTATGAACATCCTGAGCCATACCGTGAATATCTACGCATTACCCGTGAACGACTTAAAGCAACACGTTATTGTTTAGGTCAACGTTTACAAGGTTTGGATGCCGACGATAGCAATATCATTCGAAATAAAGATGAATTATTGGCTCCTCTTCTGCTTTGCTATCGCTCCCTTGTGGACAGTAACCTTGCTGAAATCGCCAACGGACAACTGCTCGATTTTATCTATCGTGTGAATTGTTTCGGAATTGAACTACTCAAACTCGATATCCGCCAAGAATCAGGTCGTCATCGTCAAGCCATTTCTGCGATTACGGAATATTTAGGTTTGGGTAATTTCGAATCGTGGACAGAACAAGCGCGTCAAAACTTCTTGATTCAGGAATTACAAAGTAAACGTCCATTATTACCTAAGTATTTGAATGAGCCAGAAGGTAGTCTCATTCAACATCCAGATGTGCTCGAAGTGTTTGCCACTATGCGTACTCTAGCTGAGCAACCAGCAGAGAGTTTAGGGGCTTATATCATTTCAATGGCTGAATATCCTAGTGATGTGTTGGCTGTATTGCTCTTGCAAAAAGAAGCGGGCATTCAAAATCCTCTGCGTGTCGTGCCATTGTTCGAAACCTTGAAAGATTTGGACGGCGCTGCCAAAACCATGGATACCTTGTTTAATATGCATTGGTACAAGCAGCATATCCATGGCAAACATGAAGTGATGATTGGTTATTCTGACTCTGCCAAAGATGCAGGCTTTATGTCAGCAAATTGGGCTCAATATCGTGCACAAGAAGAACTCACCGCGGTTGCAAAAAAACATGATGTGCAATTAACCCTATTCCATGGTCGTGGTGGTTCAATCAGTCGTGGCGGTGCTCCAACCCAACAAGCACTCTTTTCTCAACCACCAGGCTCAATCTCAGGTGCTATTCGTGTCACTGAGCAAGGTGAAATGATCCGCTTTAAATTTGGTTTAGAAGGGATTGCCTTACAAAACTTGGAAATCTATACCGCTGCAACCTTAGAAGCGACTTTATTACCACCGCCAGAACCTAAGAAAGAATGGCGTGATTTGATGAATCAGATGACGGATCTCTCCGTTAAGGTATATCGCCAAACGGTTCGTGAGAATCCAAATTTTGTGAGTTATTTGCGTACGGTTACACCAGAATTAGAGCTGCAAATGCTGCCATTGGGATCACGCCCAGCAAAACGAAAAGTCAGTGGCGGCATCGAATCCTTACGTGCAATTCCATGGGTATTTGCTTGGACACAAATTCGTTTGATGTTGCCCGCTTGGCTGGGAACTGGCACCGCAATTAATCAAGTGCATGAACAACATAAAAATACGCTCAATGACATGCTAGATCAGTGGCCGTATTTCCAAACCTTAATTGATATGTTGGAAATGGTACTGTCTAAATCAGATGCAGACATTGCGTTGTATTACGAATCTCATTTGACCGATGATCAGGACCTCAAAGCACTCGGGATAGAGTTAAGACAACGATTACAAAATGCGGTTGATACACTTTTGAATCTGAAAGGTGAGTCTAAACTTCTGAGCAATAATGAGGTCTTAGATCAGTCGATGCAGGTTAGAAAACCTTATCTACTGCCTCTTCATTTGTTGCAAGCTGAGTTGATGAAACGTCGTCGTTTATATTTAGCTGAGCATCAAACAGAACATACTCCTGTTGATCATGCCTTAATGGTGAGTATTGCAGGTATTGCAGCAGGGCTTCGCAATACAGGTTAATCATTCTCTATGTCTAGCCCTCATCAAATAATTCAGTTTGATGAGGGCTAAATTGGCAAAATATGCCAACTGGACAAATTTTTTTTAAATTTATTTTAAAAATTAAATTGAGCTATTTTGCAAATACAACAATCAAAATCAACAATGAATTCTAAAGTTTATTTACATATATATTTTACCAAAAGGTAAAAATATGAAATTTATGACCATTTGCGTTCATTCAGATCAATGACCAATAGATGAAAGCATAATTTAAGACAGGGTATCATACGCGCTGATATCACATAATGAGTCTACTTTATGTCAAATTGGTTTCCAAAATGGCAGCCGTATCAGGGGAAGATTGATCATCGTCCTGTTGCGACAAACGAATATTTACCGCCCTTACAAAGCGCGGTACTCGGGGTACAACACGCATTTGCAATGTTTGGAGCAACTGTTCTTGCGCCATTGTTGATGGGTTTTAATCCAAATCTCGCGATTTTAATGTCAGGGATTTGTACGATTATCTTCTTCTTGATCACAGGTGGACGTGTACCGAGTTATCTCGGTTCAAGTTTTGCGTTTATTGGTGTGGTTGCAGCCGCTACAGGTCACATCACCGGCTCTGGTGCAAATCCGAATCTATCAGTTGCACTTGGAGGTATCGTTGCTTGCGGTATCTTATATGCTTTAATTGGTTTTGCCGTCATGTTGACAGGCACACGTTGGATTGAAAAATTAATGCCACCTGTTGTAACAGGTGCGATTGTAATGATCATTGGTTTAAATCTTGCCCCAGTAACTATCAAAGGCGTTGCAGGTCAGCCTTTTGAAATGTGGATGGCACTTATCACTGTGCTGAGCATGGGTGTTATCGCGGTATTTACCAAAGGCTTATTACAGCGTTTATTACTGTTGGTAGGTTTACTGATTGCCTATGCCATTTACGTCATCGCGACGAATGTGCTTGGCTTTGGAAAACCAATCGATTTTTCACAAATCGCGGCAGCACCATGGTTTGGTATTCCAAGCTTTTCTCATCCTACTTTTGATATGAATGCCATGTTAATTATTGCACCTGTTGCATTAATTTTAGTTGCAGAAAACTTAGGTCATATCAAAGCAGTGGGTGCAATGACAGGCGAAGACCTGACTCCTCAACTAGGTAAAGCATTTGTTGCCGATGGTTTAGCAACCACGTTATCAGGTGGTGTAGGTGCACCAGGGATGACGACTTACGGTGAAAATATCGGTGTCATGGCTGTTACCCGTGTTTATTCAACCATCGTCTTTGTAATCGCTGGTGTCTTTGCAATCTTTTTAGGTCTATCACCAAAATTTGGTGCCGTGATCAGCACAATTCCTACCGCGGTACTTACGGGTGCCTCAATTGTGGTCTTTGGTTTAATTACTATTGCTGGCGCAAAAATCTGGATCGAAAACAAAGTCGACTTCTCTAATAATAAAAATCTGATCGTTGCATCTGTGACAATTATCTTGGGTGCGGGTAATTTCGAGTTATTATTCGGAAGCTTTAACTTAGGTGGAATTGGTACAGCAACCTTCGCCGCTATCTTTCTAAATGTTCTGTTTAGCCTAAAAAAATAAAAATTTAATTATCAAAGGCAGCATGAGCTGCCTTTTTTACTGTAAAGCATTTTTTAACTGCTGAATGTTCCCCAACCATAACTCATATTCATCGGACTCTAGCCACAATTCCTTGAGTTCAGAATCATCAGCAACTATTCGTTCCAAAACACGCTTCGCCAATGACAACAGATCATCACTTGGTTGCTCCGAAATGGTTTCTAACCATTGATCTACTTTCTCAGTGTAAACATCGGATTGAGTCCCTTTGCCAAGACGCTTTGCAATGACTTCAACCGCAGCAATGGCTTCCATCGCTAAATCAGCATCTAAATACTCATCGCCCTCATCAAGTGCCACCTGTAAAGCAGCCTCAATCACTGAAAAGTCTGTCGCATCCTCTAGTTCGTATGCCCAGTCATTTGCAGTGTCATTTCCAAACGATTCGTGTGACCATGTTCCCATCATTTTTTCCTTTTTTATTGTTCAGTATTAAAATGCTCAAAGTTACTCTTGGCTTTGTTGTTTATACTTTTCTTCTAAAACATTACTAATAATGCTTTCAATCATCCACACTCGATACAAACTATTAAACACATAAGTTTGTCCGTCTATACGAAACTCTAAGACTGGAAAATCAGGTTGATGCTTTTCCTGACACAGAACATCATTTTGCTTTAAGCATTGTTCAACATCTTGTTCAGTCAGTTGCTCAATATCCAGACGCTTTTGCATTTTTTGAAAATGCGCCTTAAAGGATAAGTCTTTTCCACGTGTCCAAACCGCTTCTAAAATCTCATGCATGCAGTCGACTTGTTGCTCAACAGGGACGCTATAAAACAATTTTGCCATTTCATAGGTTGCCTCTTTGGTTGGTCGACAAAAAGGTGTAAATGCAACTTGTGTCCGCTTAGACACTCGTGTTGCCAAACTCCAATCAAACCAATCACGTCCGTGATAACTTAATGGATACACGCTTAATTGGATATTGTAATAATTTGCCAGTTCTTCTTTGATGTAGGCGAGTAATAGCCAGCTCATTGGATCTTCAAGAGCGATATATAAATCCAGCTCTGGATGCAAACCTTGAACTTCAGTTATAGACTCACCGTCATTGATTAAATGCTCTCGCCACTCAATATGATTAATCAAAAAGATGGGATTACCCGTAAGTAGTTTTTGTTGTTTTAAACGGCGGGTCAAACGTAATAAATCATCAACAGCTTGATACTTACGCTCACCAAATTCGAAATAGCTAGCAATCACTGGCACATCTTTAAAAATGCGTTCTGGGTAATTTTGTGGAGTTTGATGCTTGCTGGCCATGGCATGCAAAGTACGTAATTTTCCATATTGCTGCTGCCAAAGCATATGAAAAACATCTTCTAGTAAATGTAAAAAATTTTGTTCTCTTAATGGCGTATTTCTTAGAATTGTTTCTGCTTGTTGTAAGGCTTCAGCTGTTGGTATTTCGGGTGTATCGTCAAATCCAAAACGATGCTGTTTTGCTAGAATCTTGGCATCATTTAGACAATATTGAAGCCAATCTTGAGCAGTCATTCCATTTGGAGGCTCTGCACCCTGTCTAGATATAATCACCTTTAATGGTTTGAGTTCGTCACTCAAAATCTCATTCAACTGATCCAGTTGTTGTACCGCAAGATAACTATAAACATCGTCTAAACGAAGATAAATGCTTAAACCCTGTTCCGTGGGTAATTCCGCCTGACGAGAAGGTTTTTGGTAAAACCAACGCGATCGGATGGGATCAAACCAACGACGTAACAAAGACATGTCGATAGCCTCTAATGGTCATAAAATCTGTAAGTGAATGAAATTGTACTCACGTATCAATTTATACGTCAGCAAAAATTATCTTCAGTATCTAATAAAATCAAAAAAAAATCCCCCTTTTATTGTAAGAGGGATTTCGCCGCTTTAAGCGGCGATCAGAATTACAGAACGCGAATAGCGCCTTTTGCTGCGCTCGTAGAGTGCATTGCATAAATCTTAAGTGATTTAGAAACTTTACGCTTGCGCTCTTCAGCTGGATGCCAGCCTTTCGCTTCTTGAACCGTACGACGATGAGCCATCGTTGCATCATCTACATTCAAGTGAATCGTACGATTTGGAATATCGATTTCAATGGTATCGCCATCTTCAACTAACCCAATCGCACCGCCTTCAGCAGCTTCAGGAGACACGTGACCAATTGATAAGCCTGAAGAACCACCAGAGAAACGACCATCCGTAATCAAAGCGCAGTCTTTACCTAAACCTTTTGATTTCAAGTAGCTTGTTGGATACAACATTTCTTGCATACCTGGACCACCGCGTGGACCTTCGTAGCGAATCACAACAATGTCACCTGCAACGATTTTATGATCTAAGATTGCTTCAACCGCTGAATCTTGGCTTTCAAAAACACGTGCTGTGCCGGTGAATTTCAGAATCGATTCATCTACACCCGCTGTTTTAACGATACAACCATCTAATGCGATGTTACCGTAAAGTACAGCTAAACCACCGTCTTTAGAGAAAGCATGTTCCGCATTACGGATTACGCCTTTCTCACGGTCACCATCAAGCGTTGAATAATAACGGTTTTGTGAGAATGCGACTTGCGTAGGAACACCGCCTGGTGAAGAGCGATAGAACTCATAAACATCAGGATCTTCAGTGCGAATAATATCCCACTTATCTAAAGCATCTTTCAGTGTTTTTTCATGTACGGTTGGGCATGAAGTATTCAGTAGATTAGCACGATCAAGCTCACCTAAGATCGCCATAATACCGCCCGCACGATGCACATCTTCCATATGTACATCAGATTTTGCAGGTGCAACTTTAGACAACACTGGTACTTGGCGAGACAAGCGGTCAATATCATCCATTGTAAAATCAACTTCAGCTTCATGTGCAGCTGCAAGTAAATGTAATACAGTGTTGGTTGAACCACCCATTGCAATATCAAGCGTCATTGCATTTTCAAACGCAGCTTTAGTTGCAATTGAACGTGGCAAAATGCTGTCATCATTCTGTTCGTAATAACGTTTCGCAAGTTCAACAACTAAACGACCCGCTTTTAGGAATAATTTTTCACGATTGGCATGCGTTGCAACAATTGAACCATTGCCTGGTAATGATAAACCTAATGCTTCTGTTAAACAGTTCATCGAGTTTGCAGTAAACATACCTGAACATGAACCACAAGTAGGACACGCAGAGCGTTCGAAAGCAGCAACTTCTTCATCGGTATAGCTTTCATCAGCAGCAACAACCATCGCATCTACAAGGTCAATCGCTTTTTCATCGCCACGGAATTTAACTTTACCCGCTTCCATCGGACCGCCAGACACGAATACCACTGGGATATTCAAGCGCATTGCAGCCATGAGCATTCCCGGTGTGATCTTGTCACAGTTCGAGATACACACCATTGCATCGGCACAATGGGCATTGACCATGTATTCAACTGAGTCCGCAATCAAATCACGTGATGGCAATGAATACAACATGCCGTCATGCCCCATCGCAATACCATCATCTACCGCGATGGTATTAAATTCTTTCGCTACACCACCAGCAGCTTCAATTTCTCGTGCAACCAGTTGCCCTAAATCTTTAAGATGCACGTGACCTGGAACGAATTGGGTAAATGAGTTGACGACCGCAATAATAGGTTTGCCAAAATCTTCATCTTTCATACCTGTCGCACGCCATAAACCGCGCGCGCCAGCCATATTTCTTCCATGTGTTGATGTTTTCGAACGATAATCAGGCATTTTTTATTCCCAACAAGTTTGTGCTCGAGATGAATAGGACATTCTCTCTGGCGAAATGATACTGAGCTTTTCCCATCATACTACAAGTTATCGTTTAACTGATGACCAGCGAACCTATCTTTTTTTGTTCAAAGACAATTCCTTTCACCTAATTAGGGGCTAGTGGCTTTTTGGCTTATAATTTGGGGTAAATTTTCTGTGGATTATCTTTGTGAAGATCATTTTTGCTGGTACGCCTGAATTTGCGGCAACCGCATTGGCGGCATTATTAAAAACACCACACCAGATTATTGCGGTTTACACTCAACCTGATCGTAAATCAGGACGCGGACAAAAGCTTACGCCTTCTCCTGTAAAGCAACTTGCACTTGAACATGGCTTACCTGTTTTTCAACCGCTGCATTTTAAAGCGTCGACTGAAGAAGGTTTAGCTGCTCAACAAGAGTTAGCAGCTTTGGGTGCTGATGTCATGGTAGTCGCTGCTTACGGTCTGATCTTGCCACAAACAGTGTTAGATACACCTAAATACGGTTGTTTAAACATTCACGGTTCTCTATTACCTCGTTGGCGTGGAGCAGCTCCGATTCAACGTGCAATCGCAACAGGAGATGCTGAAACAGGTATCACCATCATGCAAATGGCAGCAGGTTTGGACACAGGCGATATGATGTACAAAACCTATTGCCCAATTACTGCAGAAGATACCTCTGCAACCTTGCATGACAAGTTGGCAACTCAAGGTGCTGAAGCCATTTGTACCGTGCTTGAAACTGAGCAAAGTTTGCAATCATTTATTGCCAAACGTGAAGTTCAAGATGAATCCCTGACGGTTTATGCACATAAATTAGTAAAATCAGAAGCACGTATTGATTGGACACAAACTGCAATCCAAATCGACCGCAATATTCGTGCGTTCAACCCTTGGCCTGTGGCTTTTATTCAATTGGATGAAAATAACGCCTTACGTGTTTGGAGTTCAATGCGCTCCGAGATCAGTAAAGCAAATGCTCAATTAGGTGAAATTCTTGCAATTGATAAGCAAGGCGTACATGTCGCTTGTGGTGAAAACAGTGTCGTGTGCTTAACCAGTTTACAGTGGTCAGGTGGTAAAGCGCTCAATGCTGTCCAAATTGCCCAAACTCAAAAATTACATCTTGGACAAATTCTCCCATGAGCCAATCGAATCAATCATCTACAAAAAATCTGAATCTACGTGCGCAAGTGATCAAAACACTTTTGGCTGTTCAAAATGGGCAATCTTTGACTTCTGTATTGAATCAACATATCAATATGGTCTCTGAACGTGATCGTGGTTTATATCACGAACTGACTTTAGGTTGTTTACGCCAGTGGTTTTCATTAAAAGCCATTACCTTACCATTGCTCACCAAACCGTTAGACAATGAAGCATTAGAAAGTTGTTTATATCTTGGTTTATATCAAATTTTATGTACCCGTATTCCTGTACATGCTGCAATCTCGGAAACTGTAAATGCGGCTAAGCAATTAGGTTTCGAGCCAATGAGTGGTTTGGTCAATGCGATTCTGCGTCGTGTTTCACGTGAAACAGATGAATTTCAAACAGCTTTGAATAATACACATGGTTTACCAAGTTGGTTATTCAAACGAATCAAAAAAGATTGGCCTGAGCAAGCAGAGCATCTGTGCCAAGCCTTAAAACAAGTCGCGCCACTCACCCTGCGCGTCAATGAACGCCAAGTTAGTCGTGATGAATATTTAGAGATTTTGGACGAAGAACAGATTAATGCTCGTCCTTGCATGCTTTCTGACGTTGGTATTGTTTTGGAACAAACGGGCAATATTACCCATTTACCAGGTTTCGAAGAAGGTGGCTTTTCTGTTCAGGATGAACATGCACAATTGTGTGCCACGCTTTTACCGAACCTAGATGGCAAAGTGGTGGTTGATGCTTGTGCTGCACCAGGTGGAAAAACAGCACATATCCTTGAGCGCTTTAATCCTAAAAAGCTGATTGCATTAGATCATGATGCAAAACGTTTATTGCGTGTTTCTGAAAATATCGAACGTCTTGGTTTAGATCAAACTGAGGTGGAGATTATCGCAGCCGATGCCACCACATGGCAGGCACCAGAACCCGTCGATTGTATCGTGCTGGATGCACCTTGTTCTGCAACAGGTGTTATTCGTCGTCATCCGGATATTCGCTTGCTCAGACAATCCACAGACATCGCACAAACCGTGGCTTTACAGCAACAGATTTTGAGACAGATGTGGCAACAGCTTAAAGTTGACGGTACGCTGCTTTATATCACCTGCTCAATATTAAAAGTCGAGAATGAGCAGCAGATGGTCGAGTTTTTTGCAGACCATCCCGATGCAAAAGAAATTAAAATCTCTGCGGATTGGGGTATAGAACAGATTCATGGTCGTCAGCTGTTGCCTTCAAATCAATCAGGTGATGGTTTCTATTATTGTCATATCCAAAAACAAGCGTAATAAAAAAGCAGGCTTAAAAGCCTGCTTTTTTTTAAGAATCAATCACAGCGTATGCTGATCTTTAACTTCTTCAAGAACATCATCTAAATCTTCTGGATTCTTCATTAGGTGGCGAATCGACAAAGCGAGTCCACCCCATAAAAACACCATTGAAATAATCATCATTACGATTGCTGAAGTATTCATAATTTTATTCTCCTAGCGATCTTTCATTCTGCTTAAAACTAGCGCAACGACAGCACAGAAAATGACACTGCCCCATCCAAACACGCCTTGTAAGCTCATACTGTAAGTATCGTAACCGTTCTTAATCAAGTTAATCACTGTCATGCTCAAAGTCGTTAACAGGATCAATGATGTGATCACAGTAAGCGTAAACGCCCAACCTTTACCTAACTGAATCGTAGAAATACGGTTCACATGATCCCGAAGTTCAATCAAAGCAGAGCGTTTAAACCAAGCAATACTAATGATAGAAACCAATGCTCCGCCAATAATACCGATGTTATTGATGAAGTGATCCACAATATCCACCAGCTTAATGGCATTAACGCTTGAGAATAGAATCACTGAAACTAGCGCACTACCACCACCGATGATCGTTACTGCCTTCTTACGTCCCCATTTCAATTTATCCTGCATTGCTGCGATTGGCACTTCAAGAATACTCACCATCGATGAAATACCAGCAACAAACAACGATGAGAAGAACAACAGACCAAATACGTCTGCGCCTGCACCTAAGCTTGAAATAATTTTAGGGAATGCAATAAATGCCAGACCAATACCACCACTTACGACATCTTTAACTTCTGTACCCGCAGCATGTGCCATAAAGCCAAGTGCAGCAAAAATACCAATACCAGCAAGGATTTCAGTCGATGCATTGGCAAAACCAACGATCAAACCAGAGCCTGTTAAGTTAGTTTTAGGTTTCAAGTAAGATGCATAGGTCACCATGATCCCGAAACCTACAGAAAGTGAGAAGAACGTATGACCATAAGCTGCTAACCAAACTTTATAGTCCATCATCGCTGCCCAGTTTGGCGTAAAGAAAGCATTTAAGCCTTGAACCGCACCAGGTAAACGTAAAGATTGAACAACAAGGATAGTGAACAATACGAACAGTAAAGGCATGAAAATCTTGTTCGATAATTCAACACCTTTTTTAACCCCACCATAAAGAATGATGAGTGTTAATGCCCAAATTCCCACAATTGGCCAAAATAGATGACTAACAAACTGAAAATCAAAACCTGAAGCTTTTGAAGTTTGTAGGTAAGTATTAAAGAAGAAGCTTTCAGGATCACTACCCCACGCTTGCCCGATCGAGAAATAAATATAACTTCCCGCCCAAGTCAAAACACTAGCGTAATATAAACCGATGATAATACAGACACAGACTTGCCACCAACCTAATGTTTCACCGCCTTTAAACAAAGAACGATAAGCTTTCGGTGGAGAATTACGAGCACGATGACCTGTGGCATAATCTAAAAACAAAAGCGGTAAACCCGCAGTGATAAGTGCCAATAAATACGGGATAAGAAAGGCACCACCACCATTTTCATAGGCAACATATGGAAAGCGCCAGATATTACCTAAACCTACAGCTGAACCTACAGCTGCAATAATAAAACCAGATCGTGATGTCCAGTTTTCACGAGAATCTGCCATAGAACACCTAATATATTCATGTGGCACTTTTCAAACTGCGTTCACTTGTTATTATCCAACAGAGAGAAAAGTACCGTAAAAATCTTGTTTTGCTTGCATGAAAGTTCAACCTTGTGGGTCTCTTATTTCCATGTACAAACAAGCAAAAACCAAACCATCTTCCTTAAAGATTGGATTTTGTTTTTCTGCTTTTAATAGCTGAACAATACCTGTTTTTATTTCTTTTTACTGTAAATTCCTGACGAAAAAATCACACTTTTCGAGCGATTGATTATTTTTCAACTCAGTCAATAGTTGACCTTATAGTCAAATGATAAATTTAAGATACAGAAAACTATTAGGTGCAGAATCACAAGGTCTACCTGAATAATCTATTGCTTGATCGCCAGCAACCGTTCTTCCTGCATATCTCGAATCGCGGATTGAATTCCCTCTCGACCTAAGCCTGAGTCTTTCACACCGCCATACGGCATATTATCGACACGGAAGGTTGGCACATCATTGATAATTACACCTCCTACATGTAAATGGTCCCATGCATACAACATTTTATTGAGATTTTGTGTATAAACTCCTGCTTGTAATCCAAAACGACTTTGATTAATTGTTGCAATTCCTTGCTCGAAATCCTTATATTTTTCTAAAATGGCAACAGGGCCAAATGCTTCATCTTTATAAATTTCTAAAGTTGAATCAACATTTTCCAATAAGGTCGGTTCAAAACAAACACCATCTAAAACACCACCAACAAGTATTTTTGCACCTTTCTTTTCGGCTTTATCAATCCATTTTTTCAGTCGAATCGCTTCAGCTTCTTTAATCATTGGACCGACCAACGTCGTTGCTAAGCTTGGATCATCAACTTTAATCTTTTTTAATTTTGTGATTAATTTCTTTTTTAGATCCGCATAAATATCAGCATGCACTAAAATCCGCTGCACGCTGATACAAATCTGACCTGCATGACCATAAGCTGCACCAATTAAACGGTCAATCAAAGCATCATCAATGATTGCATCCGCCTCAATCATCACCGCAGCATTACCCCCCAATTCAAGCGTAACCTTTTTACGACCTGCTCTCGCTTTCATATCCCAGCCGACTTGATCAGAACCCGTAAAGCTGAGCAACTTAAAACGATCATCCGTAACTAAAATATCCGCCGCTTGACGATCACAAGGCAATACTGACCATGAACCTTTAGGCAAATCTGTTTCAGCCAATATCTCTGCAATTTTAAGCGAACTAATTGGCGTTAAACTTGCTGGTTTCAGCACAAAAGGACAACCCGCTGCAATCGCAGGTGCAATCTTATGCGCCACTAAATTCAAAGGAAAATTAAATGGACTAATTAAGGAAACTGCGCCAATCGGCACCTGTTTAACCATCCCACGATAACGAGAAGCTGCTGGTGTGACCGCTAAAGGTATTATTCGACCATCATCCATTTGAGTCACTGCATCCGCAGCCAATTGGAAGGTATTAATCAGCCGTTCAACCTCAGCACTTGCTGCACCACGAGGCTTGCCGCCTTCCGCAATCAAAATCTCAGTCAATTCACCACGCAATTCATTGAACCGTTTCACGCAATGCAACAATATTTTTTGTTTTTCAAAAGGTTTTAAAGCAGCCATTTCAGCTTCAGCTTTAACAGCTGATGCAATTGCCTTTTCTAGTGTTTTAGCATCAGCCAAAGCAACTCGTGCGAAAACATGAGCCTGATATTTATGATGTACATCTAACCACACTGCTGTCTTTACCGCTTTACCAGCCAAATATAATGGATATTCAACAACGTTTTCTTGCTCTTTCATTTCTTATTCTCTTTTCAAAAAACTAAAATTAGACTACTGCATAATTTTACAGATCACTATATCATTCGCCCAATCTATGATGAATTCACAACAATTCATTACGGTTTACGCTCATAAATTAGGACTATACGATGAAAATTTTAAAAATATCGATGCTTGCTTTAGGAACAAGCCTTTGTGGTTTAGCACAAGCAGATGTTATTGGTGTCAAAGGTGATGTGAGCTACTGGGCATACGACGGTAAAGCAAACATGGCAACCCAAACTTCTGCTCAAGATCAAGACCTTGACCGTAAAGGGGCTGCGCAAATTTCTCTTGCTGTTGAACACCCTGTTCCATTAATTCCAAATGCAAAAATCCGTTATGTGAATTTAAAAACACAAACTGAAAATGAAGTTTTAGGTCAACCTGTTTATGACTTAGATATCGATCATACCGATTTCATTCTATATTATGAAATTCTCGATAACGTTGTGAATGCAGATGTTGGTTTTGGTGCAACCAATTTGAATGGCGATGTCAAAACGTTGAATTTAACAAAAACTGATATCGATAAAACAATTCCAGTGATCTACGGTTCAGCTGGGGTCAAACTACCGTTTACAGGTTTAAGCGCAAAAGCGGAATTGTTATATAGCAACTTTAATGATGCTAAAATCACAGATGCCCAAGCAGAATTACAATATAACTTTATTGATAATTTATTGGTCGATGTTGGCTTAAAAGCAGGCTACCGTATTTTAAACATCGAATTAGATGATTATGAAAAAAATGATCTTAAATTTGATTTTAAAGGGCCATATGTTGGTTTAGACATTCATTTCTAAATCAAATTAATAAAAAAGCGGAGTCTGATGATTCCGCTTTTTTATTATAAAGCATATATTTGCCATGTAAGCTTAAGCCTACAACCATCGTCGTCATTGGCGAATAGTTCAATTTAAAACTTTGCCTTATCATAGAAAACACAAAGAGACAGGAAGTCTCATTGAAAATAACAAGATACGCAGGAAGCGGTCGTTGATAAGGAATATAAACGACAAGAAACTGAATACTAAGAAGCCCCGTCAGGATGATGGGGCTTCTTTTTATTTATCATTTTATGCGTGATTTAAAGACTTTTAAGATAAGCAATTACTTCATCATGCTCTGCCATTTCTGCAAGCTGCAGCGCAGTATATTCGCCTTTATAAGCCACATTTGCCCCTTTACTCACCAGTAGCTTTACCACCGCCAAATGATCATTCTCAGCAGCAGCCTGTAACGCGCTATACCCTTCATCATCAGTCTGGTTTGGATCTATACCGTCAGCCAATAATTGTTCGACTTGTTCCATATCACCAAGAGAAGCCCAATAGACCAGTTCAGGAAGATGAAGTTCATCATCGTTTTCAGGGAGTGGAGAGAATGAATTGAGTTTCATCAGAAATACCTAATTTTTTTATTTAAGATAAAGTGTTTTATACTGATCAGCTAGCTCCTTAGCCTTTTTCATTTCTTGGATATTAAAAATTTGAGTAAAATTCTTCAAATTTTTAATTGCCTGATCATTTCCTGTTTCAGCTGAAACACTAATCCATGCGTAAGCTTTATAATAATCTTGTTCAACACCTAAACCTTGAGCAAATAATAAACCATACTCATTTTGAGAAAAAGAATAACCAGCTTTTGCTGATTTTTCATACCAAAAAGCAGCTTTAGTATAATCTTGTTTAACAAAGTTCCCTTTGCGAAAAGCATTACCTAAATTAAATTGAGATTGCAAATCTCCTGCATTCGCAGCCTTTTTAGTATATTCAAAACCCTTTTCAGGATTTTTTTGTACTCCAATACCTTCATAATACATAATCGAAAGATTTGCTAAGGAGGGAGCATAACCTTTTTGAGCAGATTGATTAAATAAGTTAAAAGCCTTTTCTACATTCTTTGGGACACCTAAACCTTGAAAATACAAACTTGCTAAATAGTGTATTGCCTGAACGTTTCCCATTTTTGCTGATTTTTCAAAACTGTCAAAAGCAACTTTATAATTTTTTTGATAATAAGCTTTTAGACCTGTATCCAAGTCATTGATTGCAAAAGCCATACTTGGAACTAATAAGCTAAC